>JBBQIP010000195.1:0-4449 GCA_038325045.1 Sphingomonadales bacterium | reverse complement strand
GGGGCTGGACCCGGCGGCGGTGGCCGGGCTGGAGCGCATGCCGGCAGCGACAACGGCATGCCCGCCGCTGGCCGCCGGGGCGCTTACCATCATCGAAGGCTATGAGGGCAGCGGCCGGGCGATGATGGCAGCGGCTTTGGCGAACGGGCGGCCGCTGCTGGCGCTTCGGGCTCACGGCGCCGAGTTGGCCGAAAGGATGGAGGCTGCGCTGATGGCGGCAACGCTGCTGGAGGCGGCGCTGGTGGTGATAACCGACGAGGCGGAGGATATGCGGCCGCTGCGCCGGCTGGTGGCGGCGCCGGTGCCGGTGTTTCTGGCAGCGCTTCCGGGTGCGGGCGTGGCGCGGGCGCTGGAGGGAGCCGCGACCCGGACGCTGGAACCACCTGTGCCGCCGGCGCCCGACCGCAAGCGGCTGTGGCAGGAGGCGCTGGCAGCCGAGGGCGTGCGCGCCACGGCCGCCGGGATAGAGGCGGTGGCGGCACGGTTCCGGCTGCCGGCGGCGCGGATAGGCCGGGCGGCGCGCGATGTGCGGCTGGCAGACGCAGCGGGGCCATCCACCAAGCCGGTGGCCGCCGAGGCGCTGCTGGCAGCCGCGCGTCGACAGTCCGAGCTCGATCTCGGCGCGCTGGCGCGGCCGGTGCCGGCCCATGCCGGCTGGAACGATCTGGTGACCTCGCCCGGCCTGCGCCGGCAGCTGAAGGACTTTGCGGCTGCGGTGGCCATGCGCGACCGGGTGTTTGGCGATTGGGGTTTCGGCAGCGTGGGGCGCGGGGCGGGGCGCGGGCTGGTGGCCTTGTTTGCGGGTGTTTCCGGCACCGGCAAAACCATGAGCGCAGCGGTGATCGCGCGAGAGACCGGGCTCGACCTGTGGCGGATCGACCTTTCGGCAGCGGTGAGCAAATACATCGGCGAGACCGAGAAGAACCTCGACCGGATATTTTCAGGCGCGCGAAGCGGCAACGCCATCCTGTTCTTCGATGAAGCGGACGCGCTGTTCGGCAAACGGTCGGAAGTGAAGGACGCGCACGACCGCTATGCCAATATCGAGGTGGCATATCTGCTGCAGCGGCTGGAAGAGCATGACGGCGTGGTGATCCTCGCCAGCAACTTCAGCCGCAACATCGATTCAGCCTTTCTGCGTCGCATCCACTACAGCATCGAATTCGCGGTGCCCGATGCCGCTCTTCGCGAACGCCTCTGGAAAAAGGCGCTGCCCGCCACAGCACCGCTGGCAGCCGACATCGATTACCGCTTCCTGTCGCAACAATTCGGCTTTCCCGGCGGCGATATCCGCTCGGCCGCCCTTGATGCCGCGTTCCTGGCCGCCAGCAACGGCGGCGCGGTGACCATGGAGCACCTTGTCCACGCCATATCGCGCCAGATGCTGAAACAGGGCAAACTGCCCATGGCGAGCGAGTTCGGCGCCTATGGGGCGATGCTGGCCGGCGGCCTGGCAAACGGCCATGGCGAGCCGGGGCGGTGAAGGACAATGCCTCGGAAAAGACAAAGGCTACTGCCGGCAAGCAGCCCCAAAAGCTATCTGGTCCGGCGCCGGCTGCTCCCGGCAATCAGGCGATGCTGCGCCATCTTCGCAACGGGCAGCTCCGCGCGAAGCTGAAGGTAGGCGGGAGCGAGGACAGGGCAGAACGGCAGGCCGACAGAATTGCCGAAGCAACGCTTCAAGGCAGCGGCCGGTCGCCCTGCGCCTGTGGCGATTGCGCCAGCTGCCGGTCTGCCGCCAGTGTAGGAAGCACCAGCGCCAGCGCCGCACGCCGGGACTCGTTTGGTTCAAGCCCCGGACAAGCGCTCGACACCGCGACCCGGTCGTACTTCGAAACACGGATGGGTACCGGGCTGGGCGGAGTGCGGGTTCATGACAGCCCGGATATTGCCAGCCGGGCTGCTTCCATCGGCGCGCGAGCCTATGCCATAGGCAATGATATCGGCTTTGCACGGGGAGAATTCGCACCCGCTTCGGGCGAGGGGCGCAGGCTGCTGGCGCATGAGCTGGGGCACGTGGTTTCCGCCGATTCCGGCGAGGGGATCGTTCGCCGGCAGGTGCCGGAAACAGGTCCGTCAGACGCCGGCGGAGCGGCCATGCCAGACCGTTCAGGGCCGCTGCAATCGGGGCATGATGACGCTTTCGACCCCTGCAGTGTCGAAGCCGGCTCGCTGACCAACTATGCGCTGCTTGCAGAGCTTCACGGCACCGCAGCCTATTTGCGCGGCCACACCCGGGGCCAGGACCGGTTTTTCGATTATGCAAATCTGATGCGGCGGCTGGTGAGCGAACGGGCCCGGCGCGTTGGCATGGGGCATCATTGGCTGGTCGGCGACCAGCCGGACTTTCCGTCTCAACTCTATTCCATGCAGCACAGCGAAGATGGCACGCTTACGATAACCATGGTCAATGCCGGAACGCTTTCCGGCGCTGCGACACCAGTAGCGGGCGCGGTGATGCGCCCGGAGCAATTCAATGCTTTCCTCGATCGTAACGGGGTGGAGCGGATCGACGTCGCAGAATTTTATCGCCGCATGGCCGAAATCGATAACGACGAGCAGCTGAACCTGCTGCCGCCACGCGCCGAACCGGAAGCCAGGCGTCCCGGAATACCGGATTTTCTGTTTGGCGAGGCCCCGCTCGGGCCGCCCGGACCGAGCACCTTTTCAGTGCTCGGGCCATCCGGACTGGCGGCAAGTCCGTTCGATCTGGCCGCGCGGGGCAACCTGACCCGCAATGTTTATTCACCCAATGTGACCATGACGAGTGCGCGATCGAGATCGAGCGCGGAAACGCAGTGGCGCGGCGGTCTCTTCGAGACTTCGCTCGGAAGCGGAAGCTATGCCGACATGTTCCGATACCGCGACCTGAACCGGGTCGTGGACAATTTCAATGTTTTCGATTTCGGCACGAGGGGCACGCTGAGCGAGGCCACCTCCGTCACCCATTCCGCCAGCGGCACCGATAGCGAGGGCAATGCCCAATACAGAAACAAGTTTGCGCGAATGACCGGCGGCGATGAGCGTGGCAACTTCAACATCGCGCTCGGCCGATTGAACGCTGCTTATGAAACAACCATGACAGCACGCGATCTGAACGAACGAAACACGCTTGCCGTTCCGGATGATCATGTCGGCCGTGTTCAGGCACAGGCGGAATGGCTTGTCATCAACCGGCCGGAACGCGTTGCACCACTGCTCGATGCGCTGCTGGCCGATGCACCGATCACCAGAGGCGACACGGCCTATGCGAGCTGGAACCAGGTAACCCAGGCAAGGGCCAGCGGCGCCCTTGCAGATGCGGATTTTCGCGCATTGCTGGTCGATCTTGCACCAGGGGCCAGGGGCCGTGTTCGCGGGGTGGGCATGATGCTTGCCGAAGTGATGGAAATGCAGCGGATCCGCGCTGCGACAAATGCTTTTGGTCCGGGCGAATTCAACGCCATCGCACCGCCCGAAGTGCTGCAGGTTCGCCGGCTTATGGCGACCGGCGTTGCCGAAGCCGATGCCATCGGCATGGTTGCCCGAGGCTCCGCCGTGCGCGGCATGGCCATGGGCGGCGGGATGACCGCTGCTCTCGATGCGCTGGTTTTTGCCCATAGCGGTTTCGATCCCGAGACCGGCCGTGCCCTGGCATTGGGCTTTGTGCCGCAAGTTGGCGCCAGCGGGGTCGGGGCGTACGGACAGGCCCAGTGGAATGCGCGGCTGGGTGGCAATGTCCTGACCGAAGCCATGGCATCCGGTGGCACTTCGGCAGTGGCGCGCGGGGCTGCGGTTCGGATCGGCGGTGCCGGCGCCTTTGGCGGGCCGCTGGCCACGCTGGCAACCTGGGGCACCATGGGGCTGGAAGAAGCAGCCGGCACCCGAGACTATATCGATATCGATTATGCTGCGCTGGGCGGACGGTCGTTCGTGGCCGGCGGAATCGCTGCGATGGCCGGCGAAGCCGGACTGCTCGGCACAGTAGCGATCTGCAGTGCAGCGGGCACCGAAGTGCCGATACTTGGGAACATTGTGGGCGCTGTCATCGGCGTGGGCGTTTACTTCACTGTCGATTACCTCTGGGGCGACGATATCGAGGCCAGCATCCGCGATGCATCCGGAGAGAATGGATGCGTCGGCCGGTGAGTGGTGCTGCGCCTGGCAAGGCCGCCGCCAAGGCCGACGGGAAAGCCGGCACGGCCTCTGCACCGGTTCGCGCGGCCGCTCCGCAAGCGAAAAACACCGGCAACCAGGCCATCCAGCAGCAGCTGGGGCGCGGGGCGGCGCTGGAGGGGGGGGTGGCGGCGGGGGGGCGGGCCAGCCTTGGGGCGGGGGTGGAGGGGGTGCGGGTGCACCGCGGCGCGGTGGCCGAGCGGGCGACGGCGGGCGCGGGCGCGCGGGCGATGACGATGGGGCGCGATATCCTGCTTTCTGCCCGCGCCGATGAGGCCGTGCTGGCGCATGAAA
>JBBQIP010000194.1:0-4478 GCA_038325045.1 Sphingomonadales bacterium | reverse complement strand
TGGCTCACGCCGGTAAAGCCCACCCCCTCGATGGTCGCCATCGTGCCTTCCAGCACTGGCACCTCCTCGTCCACGGTAATCCGCACCCGCACCACGCCCGGCTGGTCGATGAGCAGCTTGATATCCTCGATCTTGCCCACCGGCACCCCGTTGAAGGCCACCGGCGTGCCGACCGCCAGCCCGTTCACCGCCTGGCTGAAGAGGATATCGAAATGCTGCTCATCGCCGCTGGAAAAGCGTGAAAGCCACAAAACGGCCCCGAACAGCGCCACGATGAGCGCCAGCACCACCGCGCCCACAATCACATAGTTGCTGCGCGTTTCCATCAGGCGTGTTCCACTTGGCCGCGCTGCCGTTCGGCCGCCATCGGCACCGCAGCGCGCCCGCGCGGGCCGGAGAAATATTCCTGCACCCAGGGGTGTTCGAACTTCCGCAGATTGGCGATCGTGCCGCAGGCGATAACCCGCTTTTCCGCAAGCACCGCCACCCGGTCGCAGGTGGCGTGCAGCGTATCGAGATCATGGGTGATCAGGAATATCGTCAGGTCCAGTGTTTCGCGCAGCACGCGCACCAGCTCGTCGAAGGCATTGGCCGATATCGGGTCCAGCCCGGCCGTCGGCTCATCGAGGAACAGCAGCAGCGGGTCCAGCGCCAGCGCGCGTGCAAGGCCGGCGCGCTTCTTCATTCCGCCGGAAAGTTCGGAGGGGAATTTGCGCGCCGCCGCTTCAGGCAAGCCCACCATCCGCACCTTGAGCTTGGCAAACTCGTCCATCAGCGGCTGCGGCAGGTGCAGATATTCGCGCATCGGCACCTGGATGTTCTCGGCCACGCTGAGCGCGGAAAACAGCGCCCCTTCCTGAAACAATACGCCCGAGCGGCGGCGCACCTCGCGGGCCTCCGCCGCACTCAGATCCTCCACATCGCGGCCCAGCAGCTCGATAGTGCCGGCGCGGCGGCGCTGCAGGCCGATGATCGCCCGCAGCAGCACCGATTTGCCGGTGCCCGATCCGCCGACCACGCCCAATATCTCGCCGCGCGCCACATCGAGATCCAGCCCGTCATGCACCACCTGCGCGCCAAAGCCGGTCACCAGCCCGCGCACCCGGATCGCCACATCGGCATCGTCTGCCAGTGTGGGCGAGAGCAGCGGCGAAAGCTCGGGCGGAATGTCCATGGCCCTAGTTATAGCCGAGGGCCGAGAAAAACACGGCGAAAAAGGCATCGAGCACGATCACCACGAAAATCGACTCGACCACTGCCCTTGTGGTGCGGCTGCCAACCGATTCCGCATTGCCGGTCACCTGCATGCCCTGGAAGCAGCCCATCATCGCCACCACCAGCCCGAATACCGGCGCCTTTACCGTGCCGATCACGAAGTCCGACATCAGCACCACTTCCTGCAGCCGCTGCACATAGGTGACCGGCGGCATATCGAGCTGCACCCACACGAAAAGCCCGCCGCCGACCAGCGCCATGGCGGAGCCGAAAAAGCCGAGCAGAGTCATCATCAGCGCCATCGCCAGCACCCGCGGCACCACCAGCGCCTCCTGCGGGGAAAGCCCGATCACGTTCATCGCGTCGATTTCCTGGTTCAGCTTCATCGAGCCTATCTGGGCAGCAAACGCCGATGCCGAGCGCCCGGCCACCATGATCGCGGTAAGCAATATGCCAAGCTCGCGGGTGGTGGCGCGGCCGATCAGGTTCACCACGAACACATCCGCCCCGAACTGGCGCAGCTGCACCGCGCCCTGCTGCGCCAGCACGATGCCCACCAGAAACAGCAGCAGCCCGACAATGCCAAGCGCATTCACCCCGATCTGCTCGCACTGGTGGATGAAGGCATTCCAGCGCATTGGCCGCCGGCCTATAAAAGTCTTGCCGATCACCACCATGGTCTGGCCCAGAAAGGCCAGGAAATTGCCCAGATTGTCCGATGCGCCCACCACCGCCCGGCCAATCTGATCGAGCCGCGCAATGAAGAACGACTTCGGCCTTACCCGCATCACCATCGGCTGGTCATGGGAGGCGATCTCGGCGATCAGCTTGCGGGTATCATCGCTGCAATTGGCATATTCCACTTCCACGCCGGCCTGCTGCCAGCTGGTGGACAGCTGGTGCACCAGCCAGGCGCCGGCGGTATCCATCCGCTCCACCCGGCCAAGATCGATGGTCAGCGCCTTGCCGCCCGGCTCCAGCGCGCGCACGGCATCGGCAATATGGTGCACATGGGCGATGGTCAGCCGGCCATACAGGCCCAGCTGCCTGCTATCGCCTTCGAGGGCAGGAGGATCGAACCCCAGGGCGGCCATGCCCCTAGGTGCGGGATTAGCGCGTGCGAAGCAAGCCGGGCCTTAGGCCGCGAGGCGGGTGTCGCCGGCCTCCAGCGCCGCCACGGTTGCCACGGTCGCCACCGGTGCCTTCACCAGATAGGGGGCGATCCCGGCCGGATCGGCCTGGCCGCCACCCAATATGTCGGCAAAGCTGTGGTTCACATCGCGGTGATGGGCTTCGTCTGCCCGCACCACCAGCACTACATCGCGCAGCCGCGCATCATCGGGCAGCTGCCAGTAGCGGCGGGCGATTTCCGGCGCCGGGATATTCTCCACCCGGCCGGCGTCGATCTCGGCGAGGTAATGGGTGTAGCTGGTCACCGCCTCCTCCTCGAAATAGCCGACCAGCCGGTGCGCGGTGCGCGGGCTGAAAATATAAAGGCCGAAGAAGCCGATGTAAAAGACCCACTGGGTGGCGAGGATGATCATCCGCTCCAGCGGCGAGGGCTGGGCAACCTTGATGAAGGTCATCAGGTGCATCCGCTCGTTCTCGGCCTCTTCCATCAGCGTGCGCACCCAGCCCTTGTCGTCCTCCATCCGGCGCAGCGCGCGCAAGTGGGTCATGGTGGCGCCCACCATGCCGGGCACGGCGGCCACGGTTTCTAAAACAATTGCCCTATGGCCGTAGCGGCGGGCAAAAAACCGGTCCGCCACAAAACGCAGCAACCGGGTGAGCAGCAGCGCAAACCTGTCGGCCGCGCCTGTGGGGCGGCGGTGCCGGCTGGAATCTACAGCGGGAATCTGGAGAGTCGTTTCTATGCCCATATGTGCCATATCGGTATCTGCTCGGTGTTTGGGAGGGTGGATTAATGTCGCAGTTGCACAAATTTCGCTCGTCCAGCTGGCCCCTGCTTGTGCTGCTGCTGGCGCTCGCCGGTTGCATCAAGGCTGCGCCGATCGATACTTTTGCAGCCGATCAGCCCGCCATGCTTCCCGAAAAGTTCTTCCTCGGCCGCACCGCCGGCAACGGGGTGCTGGAGACGCGCGGGGGCCGGCCCTCGCTGCGGTTCCGGGTGGAGGGGCAGGGCGATGCGCTGCCCGATGGCAGCTTCCGGCTGCGCCAGACCGTGCACTGGAGCGATGGCCGCACCGAGAGCCGCGAGTGGCTGCTGCGCGCGCAGGCCGGCGGTCGCTACACCGGTACGTTAACGGGTGCAGCCGGGCCGGTGACCGGCGAGGTGGCAGGCCCGGTGTTCCGGCTGCGCTACCGGTTGAGCGGGCCGGCGGTGATGCACCAGCACCTCTGGCTGCAGCCGGGCGGCACCCATGTGCTCAACAGCGCCAGCGTGACCGCGCTGGGAGCGCCGGTGGCGCGGCTGACCGAGATCATCGAGCGGCTGGACTGAGCGGATGGGGGTGAGCGTCTATGACATGGACCGTACCATCACCCGCGGCGGCACCTTCACGCCGTGGCTGCTGTTCTGGGCGCGGCGCGAGGCACCGTGGCGGCTGCTGCTGCTGCCCGCGCTGGGGCTGGTGCTGGCGGCCTATGGCCTGAAGCTGATCGAGCGCGGGAGGCTGAAGGAGCTTTCGCACCTGCTGATGATGGGGGGCCGCATACCCGCCGCCCGCCTGCGCCCGGTTGCGGAGGCCTTTGCCGAGCAGGTGCTGGCAGGGGACGTGTTTCCCGCAGCGCTCGCGCAGATGGCCGCCGACCGCGCAGCGGGCGAGCGGCTGGTGATCGCGACCGCCTCCAACGATTATTATGTGCAGGCTGTCGCGGCCCGGCTGGGGGTTGAAGATGTGGTCGCCACCGCGTCCAGCTGGGTGGAGGATAACCTTGGCCACCGGCTGGGCGGCGGCAATTGCTACGGCGCCGAAAAGCGCCTGCTGGTGGAGGGCTGGCTGGCCCGCCACGGGCTGATGGACGCGCGGATCAATTTCTACTCGGACCATCTGTCGGACCTGCCGATGTTCGAACTGGCGCAAGCCAGCGGCGGCGAGGCGGTAGCGGCCAACCCATCGGCAGCGCTGCGCGCCGAGGCCGAGCATCGCGGCTGGCGGGTGGTGGATTGGGGTGAACAGAGGCGGAGCTTTTTCGAGCGGGCCTGAGTGCATCCGGCGGCTGTTTTGTGCCTCCGGCGGCTGGGGCCGCAGGCCCCAGACCCCAAATATCATTCTGGTCCCCAAGCGGAGAACGCCGCAGCT
>JBBQIP010000193.1:0-4485 GCA_038325045.1 Sphingomonadales bacterium | reverse complement strand
GGCTTCCTGCTGGAGGGCTAGAAACTGGTTGTGCCAAGGGCGGGGCAACCGGCGGGGGCGGCCTTCCATGCACAAAAGGGCGGCTGTAACGGTTGCACTGCACAGCGTTTCGTCAGCATGAACGACCGCCTGGCGCATTACCACCGCGGCCGCGCGCAAGCGGGTAACAAGGCTGGTGATGATGAGCGCGTTATCCAGCCGCGCCGGGCGGTGCCATGTCACATCCATCTGGTGCACGGCAAAATAGCCGGCGCCGGCTGCCATCTCGTCGCTATGGGTTATGCCGATGGCGCGCAGCATCTCGGTGCGCCCACGCTCGAACCAGCGCAGATAGTTGGCGTGGTACACAATGCCGGAGAGGTCGGTATCCTCATAATAGACCCGTACCGGAAGCCGGTGGACGCCATTTGCAAGCTGGCCGGAGGCAGGGCTGAGTGTCACCTGCCGGTTCATAGGGGAGGCAGCGGGGGCTTGGCCAGCCCAAGCCCCGCGCCGGCCCTAAATCAGGCCCCAAATCAGGCCTGGGTGATCTTCTGCTTGGCCTCGACAATGCGGGCGGACTTGCCCGAGCGGCCACGCAGATAATAAAGCTTGGCGCGGCGCACGACACCGCGGCGCACTACCTCGATCGAATCGATCGACGGCGAATAGAGCGGGAAAACGCGCTCCACACCTTCGCCGAAGCTGATCTTGCGCACGGTGAAATTGCTGTTGATGCCACGGTTTGAGCGCGCGATGCACACGCCCTCGTAATTCTGCACACGGGTGCGCTCGCCTTCCACAACCCGCACGCCCACTTTCAGCGTGTCGCCGGCGCGGAACAATGGAATGGCACGCTTTTCAACGAGCTTGGCAACCTGCTCGGCTTCGATCTGCTGGATGAGATTCATCTCATTCCTCCTTTTTCTCGTGTCGCGCACCAGAGGGCGGCCGATCCGAAGCGTCGGGATGACGCTGCCAGAGATCCGGCCGCCTTAGCCGTGTGTCTTCCCTCGACCGCTGCAATCGCCAGGCGGCGATCTTCGCGTGATCCCCCGATCGCAACACTTCGGGGATCCCGAGACCTTCCCAAAGGGCCGGTCTCGTATAATGCGGATGTTCAAGAAGGCCGCTTTCGAAGCTTTCCTCGTCCCCGCTTTGGGCCGCGCCCATTACACCGGGCAACAGCCGCACGCAAGCATCCAGAAGCACCATGGCCGCCACCTCGCCGCCCGACAGGATGAAATCGCCAATCGAGACCTCCTCGATTTCGCGCCGCTCGAACAACCGCTCGTCAAATCCTTCGAAGCGCCCGCACAGCAGCGTGACCCCCGGCCCGGCGGCAAGCGCCCGCACCCGAGCCTGGTCCAGCGGCCGGCCGCGCGGGGTGAGCGCGACCACCGGCGTGCCGTCTGCCGCTGAATCGAGCGCACGGGCCACCACATCGGCGCGTAGCACCATGCCGGGGCCGCCGCCTGCCGGCGTGTCATCAACCGATCGGTGCTTGTCCTCGGCATGGTCGCGGATATCGAGCGAGCGGCACTGCCAAAGCCCTTCGGCCAGCGCCCGGCCCGCAATCGCGGCCCCCAGCGGCCCCGGAAACATGGCGGGGTAAAGGCTCAGGATGGTCGCCTGCCAGGCCATGGCTCAGGCCAGCCAGACCGGGTCTAACACCAGCGCAGCGCCGCTTTCAGCCACGATATCGGCGCGGTAGGGCACCATCGCCGCCTTGCCGCTCTCCAGCCGGATTTCCAATATGTCGCCGGCGCCGAAATTCTCCACCGCGCTCACCGTCCCCAGCACAGCCCCGTCCGGCCCCTGCACGGCGCGGCCGATGAGATCGACATGGTAATATTCGCCCTCCGGCAGCGCGGGCAGGGCGGCGCGGGGAACACTCAACACAGTGCCGCGCAAAGCCTCGGCGGCGGTCCGGTCGGTCACTTCGGCAAAACGGGCGATGGCGCCCATCTTGTCCGGGCGCACATCAAGCAGGGTGAGTGTCTTGTCGCCGGCGCTGAATACGCGGATCTCGCGCAGCCGGTCCGGGGAGGCGGTGAACAGCTTCAGCCGCAGCGCGCCGCCGATGCCATGGGCACCGGCGACGGCTGCGAGCACAATGTCGTTCACCAGCGGGCCGTTCAGGCCTGTGGCTCGGCCTCGGGAGCTTCGGCTTCCGCAGCCACTTCGGCTTCCGGCGCAGCTTCCTCAGCCACAACTTCAGCTTCGGCTTCCGGCGCAGCTTCCTCAGCTACAGCTTCTTCAGCAGCAGCTTCCTCAGCTACAGCTTCTTCAGCAGGTGCAGCAGCAGCAGCCTCGGCCGCTTCGGCTGCAGCCTTGGCTTCGGCTTCGGCGGCTTCCACGGCTGCGGCTTCGGCCTTCACGGCTGCTTCGGCGGCATCGGCGGCCTTCTGCGCGGCCATCTCGATCCGTTCCTTGGCCTTGGCGCCCGGCTCACCCTTGTGCGGGTTGTTGCGCGCCGCGCGGGTGCGAACACCGGCGGCATCGAGGAAACGCGCCACACGGTCCGAAGGCTGGGCGCCGACGCTCAGCCAATGGGCTGCGCGCTCGCTGTCCAGCTTCACCCGCTCGGCCGAATCCTTGGGCAGCAGCGGGTTGTACACGCCAATCTTCTCGATGAACTTGCCGTCCCGCGAGTTGCGGCTGTCGGTCACCACGATGCGGTAATAGGGGCGCTTCTTCATGCCGCCCCGGGCCAGTCGAATTGCAAGAGACATTTGATACCTTCCTTCAAAAACCAGATTAACGCTTGAACTTGTTGAAATTGCCTGGACCACCCGGTCCGCCGAGCAGGCCGGACAGCCCGCCCGCCACACCGCCGGGTGAATTGCCCATCCGGCCCAGCATCGCCGCCATGCCCTTCATGCCGCCCATCTTGCGCAGCTTCTTCATGGCATTGGCCATTTCCAGCTGCATCTTCAGCACCCGGTTCACTTCCATCACCGTGGTGCCGGAGCCATTGGCCACGCGGATCTTGCGCTTGGCGGTAAGAATATCGGGTTTGGCGCGCTCCTTGGCGGTCATGGAGCCGATGATCGCCTCCATCCGGCCCAGCAGCTTCTCGTCCATCGCACCCGAATTCATGGCTGCCTTGGCCTGCGCCACGCCGGGCATCATGGAAGCCAGTGCCCCCAGCCCGCCCATCGCCTTCATCTGCTTCAGCTGCATCTTCAGGTCGTTCAGATCGAACTGGCCCTTGGCGAGCTTTGCAGCCATCGCCTCCGCTTCGTCCTCTGCCACATTGGCAGCGGCGCGCTCCACAAGGCCGACGATATCGCCCATGCCGAGAATACGGCCCGCCACCCGCGCGGGGTCGAAAAGCTCCAGCGCATCCAGCTTCTCACCGGTGCCGGCAAATTTGATCGGCTTGCCGGTGATGGCGCGCATGGAAAGCGCCGCCCCGCCGCGCGCATCGCCGTCCATCCGGGTCAGCACCACGCCAGTCAGGGGCACTTGCGCCTTGAAGGCGGTGGCGGTGCTCACCGCGTCCTGGCCCGTCAGCGCATCGACAACCAGCAATATCTCGTGCGGTCCGGTGGCCTTGGCGATAGCACCCATTTCGGCCATCAGCGCCTCGTCCACCGCCAGCCGGCCGGCGGTATCGAGCAGCACCACATCAAAGCCCTGCAGTTTAGCAGCCTGGCGCGCCCGCTCGGCAATCGCCACCGGCTGCTGGCCGGCGATGATCGGCAGCGTGGCAACGCTCACCTGCTCGCCCAGCACCCGCAGCTGCTCCTGCGCTGCCGGACGGGCCACATCGAGCGAGGCCATCAGCACCTTCTTGGCCTGACGCTCGGTCAGATATTTCGCCAGCTTGGCCGTGGTGGTGGTCTTGCCCGAGCCCTGCAGGCCGACCATCATCATCACCGCCGGCGGCGTGGCCGGAATGTTCAGCCCTTCGCTCTCGCTGCCCAGCAGCTCGATAAGGCAGTCGTTCACGATCTTGACGACCTGCTGGCCCGGCGTGACCGAACGGATCACCTCCGCGCCAATCGCCCGCGCGGTCACCGTCTCGACAAAATCCTTGACCACGGGAAGCGCCACATCGGCTTCCAGAAGCGCTATCCGCACCTCGCGCATGGCCGCGCGCACGTCCAGCTCGGTAAGCGCCCCGCGCCCCCTGAGCTTTTCAAACACACTACCAAGACGGTCAGAAAGACTGTCGAACAAAACCACTTCCTCCAAACGGAATTTGGGCCGGCGGGCGAACACTCGCCGGCCGGCCTGCATCCGTGGACGCGCCAATCCCCATTGCTGAGGAGGAGGCCGGATACGCCCGCAAGCCCGCCGGGTCAAGGTCAGCACCCGCGCGCGCGGGCTCTCCCGCTATTTAACCGGCGGCAATGCTTTCAGATAAGCCGCTATCGCCTTCCGGTCGGCGGCCGGCAGTCTGGCCATATTTTCCTGCACTTCCACCATCGAGCCGCCAACCGAATCGAATTCCGGGGTAAAGCCGGTCTCCAGATAATCAGCGATATCCGACGCTGA
>JBBQIP010000192.1:0-4532 GCA_038325045.1 Sphingomonadales bacterium | reverse complement strand
AGAGGCGATCGAATGGGGTCTGGGGCCTGCGGCCCCAGCCGCCGGAGGCACTGAGTACGTCCCGCCGTTTCAGCCGCGCGCGGCTGAAACGATCGGCCCGCCGCGCCCCTGCTGCACCAGCACGGCGGTCTTCAGCCCCGGCGGAGTCGCTGGCAGCGGCAGCCGCCCCGCTGCTCCGTTCCAGCTGCCGATCCGGGTCATCGCCTTCACGATGTTGCGGTGGGGCAGCGTGCGGCCATTGTTCTCGCCCGCCTTTATCGCCACCTCGATGGTGCGCGGGTCATAATGCACCACCCAGACGTCAGCCGCCCCCGCCGGGCTGCCGGTGCCTATCTCGATGCTGTTGCCTTCGATGCGTACCACCGGGCCGGTTGCCGCTGCTGCTTGCGCCTCGGCAATCCCGGCCGCCAGCGGCCTCGCCTGGTTGCCGATAAGGTGCGCGCGGCCGTTGATGATCACCTGCGGGGTCCAGATGTTGCGGGTTTTCAGCCCGTCCGAATAATCCCGCTGGCGCCTGGTGAATTCGGGCTTCGCAAACACATCCTTCCAGCCCAGCTGGTCCCAATAGGTCACCGCAAACATCAGCGGCAGCACATCGGCGCGGTCGCCAAGCGCATTCACATTGGCAATTGCCGGCGGGCAGGAGGAACAGCCCTGGCTCTGGTAAAGCTCCACCACCACCGGGCCGGTGGCCAGCGCGGGCGTGCCAAGGGCGAGCGCGGCAAGGGCAATTATCGGGCGCAGCATGACCAGGCTCCTTTTTGGACAAGCGCCAGAAATAGCCCCGGCCGTTGAACATTGGCTGAATGGCTGCCGGGCCGCTACACTGCCAGCAGAAACAATCTGCATAACCGCAGGTTGATACGCAACCATCCGGCAGCAGCTCAATCAGCTATGCCTAGCTCGTGCAGAAACTGGCTGCAATCGAGGATATGGACTCTCAGACGAATGTGCGAAACAAGCTGAGCTCGGTTAATTTACAGCGGTGTTTCTGGTCCAATGCTTAGAAGCTATCGGGGTATCATCGTTGCATTTGGAATAGCTTTTGCAACCTCAGCTGCCTCACAGCAGAGCGCAAATTCCGTTGTTGAAGTTAAGCCAGTAGCCTCCGCTCGGAACGACAATGGCGGCGCAAGCGCCAAGAGCCAGCTAGACCGGAAACAAGAAACCTCCCGAGACCCAACGGCTGCGCTCGCAGGCATCGAAAGCGCGATTCGAGACCTTGTAACTAAAGAAGACGCAGCCGAGCGGAAACAAAAGAAGGACAACGAACGCCGCGACCTGAACGCTCAAGAAACTATGGCTCATTGGTCCGAGTGGATGTTTTGGACAGCTGCTGCGAGCGTCGTTCTTACCTTTATAGCTCTGATAACTATTATCGAAACGCTGAAATACACGCGGCAAGCAGCTAATTATTCCGGGAATATGCTTGATGAAGCCAAAAAGGCAACTAGTGCTGCTGAAGCCACACACAAAACTACAAGAGAAATTGGCATAAAACAAGTGAGAGCAAATATTTCCTATTTTAGGCACGAAGTCGCCGATATCACGAATTTGCCGGGAACGGAAGATACGGAAATTACGCTATACTTCAAGAATTTTGGGCAATCGCCTGCGCGAGATGTTTGCTTTGATGTTATGTACCAAAGCGAACTAGTTTGGCCTGAAAAACCTGAGGCGCACGGTATGTTTCCACCGCCAACTTTTAGAGCTTTTTCTTACAGTAGTGTAAAAGGGTCTACCCTGAAATTTTGCGGCCCCGGCTCTGAAGTCGTGAGCCACCGGCTAAAATTCAGCAGAACGAAAATTATCAGTAAATTTGAAAAAAAACCTCCTATATTTTATTATATAGCTGGCTACGTCCGATACAAAGACGATTTCTGGCAGAATTCTGATGACTATAGATTTTGCAAATTTTGTTTTATAGTTAGATACAGAGGCCCCGATGATTTGAGTTTGCCTTTGGCTGCGAGCAATATCAGTGTCAGCCTGCAAGAACACGGACCAGATAATTACGCAGACTGAGATTGCTATTTTAGCTATCGCCAATCTCGGCGAGGTTATTGCGTTTCCTAAATAATACTGAGTTTATGGAGGCAGGGTCTGGGGGTAGGGCACGCGGCAAAGCCGCGTGCTGGCGTCGAAGCGGTTCACCGAACGAGGTTCGGTGCCCGCCCGGCCGAGCTTGCGCGAGTCTCGCGCCAGCTCTGCTGGCACTTGCCGCGCTGCGCTACACCCATTCCGCCAGCACGAAATCCGGCGGCCTATGCCCGTCCGCCCACACCCGGATATTGGCAATCACCTTCTCGCCCATCGCCTGCCGGCCCTCGAAGGTGGCGGAGCCCATGTGGGGCAGCAGCACCACGCCCGGCAGGTCGAGCAGCCGCGCATCGATCGCCGGCTCGCGCTCGAACACATCCAGCCCCGCGCCGGCAATCTGCCCGGCTGCCAGCGCCTCGCAGAGCGCCGCCTCGTCCACAATCTCGCCGCGCGCGGCGTTGATGAGATAGGCCTGGCGCTGCATCAGCTTGAAGCGCCGGGCGTTTATCAGATGGTGCGTATCGGGCGTGTGCGGGCAGTTGAGGGTAATGATGTCCACCCGCGCCAGCATGGCATCCAGGTTTTCCCACCAGGTTGCCTCCACCTCGGCTTCCAGCTCGGCAGGCAGCCGGTGCCGGTTGTGGTAATGCACGGTCAGGCCAAAGGCCCGCGCCCGCACCGCCACCGCCCGGCCGATCCGGCCCATGCCGATGATCCCCAGCCGCTTGCCGGTAATCCGGTGGCCAAGCATGCCGGTCGGCGCCCAGCCCTGCCATTCGCCGCTGCGCACCAGCTTCTCGCCCTCCGCCAGCCGGCGGGGCACCGAAAGGATCAGCGCCATCACCATGTCGGCAGTATCGTCGGTCAGCACGCCGGGCGTGTTGGAGATGATGATCTTGTGCGCCCGCGCCGCTGCCAGATCGATATGGTCCACCCCCACGCCGAAATTGGCCATCATCTTCAGCCGCCCGCCTCTGGCGCCAGCCTCGATCACGCTCGCATCGATCTCGTCGGTCACCGTCGGCACCAGCACATCGGCGCGTGCGGCAGCCGCCGCCAGCGCATCCGCACTCATCGGCACATCGTCAAGGTTCAGCTCCACATCGAAAAGCTCGGCCATCCGGGTCTCGACCGCCTGCGGCAACCGCCGGGTCACGATCACCTTGGGGCGTGGACGTACATCCGGGCGCTGGGGAGCATTTGCCATGCCCCAAGGCTTGCCCGCAGCGCCCGAGTGCGTCAAGACGCTCCCCATGCGCATGTCCTCCTGCCTCGCAGCTGCCGCAGCCCTGCTGCTGCTCGCGCCGGCACCCCCCGCCATCGCCGCGCCGGAAGACAAGGCCGATGGCACCACCACGCTCCCGGTGCCGCGCTTCGTCTCCCTCAAGTCCGGCAAGGCCATGCTCCGCGCCGGGCCGGACGATCAGCGCTTCCCCATTTTGTGGGAATATCGGCGCAAGGGCCTGCCCATGGAGATCGTGCGCGAATACGGCCTGTGGCGCGAGGTGCGCGATCCTACCGGCACCCGGGGCTGGATGAACAAATCACTGCTGAGCGGCGTGCGAACTGCCCTTGTCCTCGCCGAATCCGGCCAGGCCGACGATAGCGGCGGCGCGCCCCGGCTGCTCTACACTGCCCCCAACCCGCGCGGCCGCATCGCGTGGCGCGCGGCACCCGGCGCGGTCGTCACCATCATCCTGTGCGAGGATGTCTGGTGCCGCGTCTCCAACGCCGGCCGCTCCGGCTTCATCCCGCGCGCCCAGCTCTGGGGCACCTACCCCGGAGAGGCGGTGGGCGGCTGATGGCAGGGCTCAACCCCCGCATCGCTGCCGTTACGGAGCGTATCATCGCCCGCTCCCGCCCGGGCCGGGCCGCCTATCTCGCCCTCATCGACCGCGAAACCGAGGCCGGGCTGCGCCGCGGCAGCCTCAGCTGCTCCAACCTCGCGCACGGCTTTGCCGCAGCCGAGGGCGACAAGGCGGCCATCCGCACCGGCCGCGCCCCCAATCTCGGCATCGTCACCGCCTATAACGACATGCTGTCGGCGCATCAGCCCTATGGCCGCTACCCCGAGATGCTCAAGCTGTTCGCCCGCGAATTCGGCGCCACTGCCCAGGTGGCGGGCGGCGTGCCGGCCATGTGCGACGGCGTAACCCAGGGCCAGACCAGCATGGAGCTTTCCTTGCTGAGCCGCGATACCATCGCCCTCGCCGCCTCGGTCGGCCTCTCGCACGCCATGTTCGAAGGTGCAGCGCTGCTGGGCATCTGCGACAAGATCGTGCCAGGCCTGCTCATCGCCGCTCTTCGCTTCGGCCACCTGCCCGCACTCTTCATCCCCTCCGGCCCCATGCGCTCCGGCCTTCCCAACATGGCCAAGCGCGATGTGCGCCAGCGCCATGCCGAAGGGCTGGCCAGCCGCGAAGAACTGCTGGAGGCCGAAGCCGCCTCCTACCACTCGCCCGGCACCTGCACCTTTTACGGCACCGCCAACT
>JBBQIP010000191.1:0-4564 GCA_038325045.1 Sphingomonadales bacterium | reverse complement strand
CGCCGTGGCAGGCAATGCATTCGCTCGCAGCCTGCACATCCGCTATCCCAAGCCGCCGACCGATTGCCTGTCCGCGCGCGCCGGCCAGCACTGTCCAGGCACGTTGGTGGCTGCCGGTCAGGCTCGCGGGGTCCTGCCATGTCATCATCTCGTTTTGCCGCACGCGGGGGCCGGTCGCCTCCTGCCGGCCATGGCAGGTGGTGCTGCCGCAGCTGGCCACGCCCTGGTGCAGCGCGGTGTCGTGGCGGCCCACAGGCGGCGCCGCATCGGCACCGGTTGCACCCGGCAAAGCCAGCCCCAAAGCCAGCGCAAGTGCCGCCAGCGCCAGAGGCGCACCCGCAAGACGCACCAGAAAACGCCCGATACGGCCCGGTACTCGGCCCAGTAACTGGCCCGGCGCGTCTGCCCTGTCCCCCTGTTCGGTCATCAGCACCCCTGCCTGTTCCCCCACTCATACGGTAGCGCAGGCCCATGCGGATGCAAAGCAAAGCCGTGCCAAGCCCCCGATTTTCCTCTATTGAACACTGGCCCGGGTGCGCCTAACACACCATGCGTATCCATCGGCAGCAGGCGCGACAGACGCCGCACCGAGCAGAATTACGGGGAGGAAGCGCCGGACCGGGCGCCGCTGCACAGCATTTTGCAGCGGCGCCGGCGCACAAAGGGCACCGCAAGCGCCCTGAATGGGTTCATCGACCCGCAACCCGCGCTCCGGCATGGAGAGGGCATGATCCAGCGATTTTTCCCGTGTCCGGCCCTTTTGCCAGCCCCCAGAGCGATCGCCGTCGCGCTAGCCGCTCTCGTCGCCACCCCAGCCATGGCCCAGCCGGTGGCGCTGGCCGATGTCGCCCGCTCGCTCACCGCCACCACCAGCCTTACCGCCGCCTTCACCCAGACCGGGGCAGACGGCGAGGTGCTCACCGGCCAGATGGCGCTGGCCCGCCCCGGCAAGGTCCGCTTCCAATATGACACGGCAAAGCTGCTCATCGTCGGCGATGGCCGGCTGCTCAGCTTTGTCGATTATTCGGTGCGCCAGGTCAGCCAATGGCCGGTCAAGTCCACGCCGCTCGGCATCCTGCTGGCGGCAGAACCCGATCTGTCGCGCGTCGCGCGCATCGTAGGCGGCAACGACAACCAGATAATCGTGGAGGCGAGCGACCGGCAGCATCCCGAGTTCGGCACGCTGTCCATCCGTTTCCAGCGCGACGGCGGTGCGCCGGGCGGCCTCGCGCTCGCCGGCTGGACGGTGCGCGATGCGCAGGGCGGCCTCTCCGAGGTCCGGCTCGCCAATGTCCGCTACAATGCCGATCTGAAGGGGGCCGACTGGGGCTTCCGAGATCCGCGCCGCCGCACCGGTCGCGCCGGCTGAACTGCGGCATTTTCGCCGCACCCGAAAAATCTGCTTCCAGCGCCTTAAAACGTTAATTCGTTCATGCCCGCGCAAGGTGGAGAGCGTATAACTGTTTCCAAGGACGGTGTCGCTGCTGGAGTTCGCCCCCTGTTGTCCAGCCAGACGATACACACCGTTCCATGCGCGACGAGCGCAGACCAGACCCCCGCTCCATGCCCCCGGAGCGGGGGTCAACTCGTTTAAGGGGCTTATCCTTCAGGCTTATCCGCAATCTGCGGCACCCCGGCCGCCATTTCCGGCGTCGCAGCCTTCAGCGCGCCCGGCTTGGGCCACCACGCCGCCACGCCGGGCGGCGGCGCCGCTTCGGGATAGACCGTTACGGTAAATTCGCCCGCACTCGGGTCCAGCCGCAGCTTTTTCAGCCGCTCCTGATATTCCCGGCTGTACCAGAAGGTCCGGGCATGGGCGATGCAGGGAAAGCGCACCATGAGCATGGACTGGTTCGGCCCCGGCTTGCCTTCAAAGGTCGCCATGCTGCGCGGCACGTTCAGATAATAGCCGCCCAGCTTGTCATAGAGGCCGGACTCGCGAATCGCCTGGCCGTAAGCCCTTATCCGGTCCCAGTCCTTTATCTCGCCCGCCACCAGCATGATCACCGGCTTGTTGTCGCAAATCTCAGGGTCGAGGGGCGGCGCCTGCGCCATTGCAGGTGCAGCAGAAAGGGCGGCGAGAAGCAGTATGCGCATGCACCACATCGTGCGCCCACCCGCCCCCGTGACGCAAGCGGGCAGTTCGCCTAAGGCTTTTGCATGCCTGTCACCATCGCCAGCTGGAACATCAACTCGGTCCGCTTCCGGATCGACATCGTCGAGCGGTTCCTGCGCGAGGCCGCGCCCGATATCCTGTGCCTGCAGGAAACCAAGGTAATGGACGAGGCCTTCCCCCACGCCGCCTTCGAGGCGCTGGGCTATACCCACCGCCTGCTCCACGGCCAGCGCATGCACCACGGGGTGGCCACCCTCTCGCGCATCCCGCTCACCGAGGTGCGGCGCAACGACTGGCAGGATAACGGCGAGGCCCGCCACATCGGCGCCCGGCTGCCGAACGGACTGCTCCTCGAAAACGTCTATGTGCCCGCCGGCGGCGATATTCCCGACCGCACCCTCAACCCCAAATTCGGCCAGAAGCTGGATTTTCTCGGCCGCATGACCCGCTGGTCCGAGGCCTTGCTCGAACCCACGGTCATCGTCGGCGATTTCAACATCGCGCCGCTGGAATGCGATGTCTGGAGCCACAAGGCGCTGTTGGATGTGGTCAGCCACACGCCCATCGAAGTGGAAACGCTGGACCGGTTCAAGGCAAGCCATGGCTGGGTCGATCTCGGCCGGCACTTCATGGCCCCGCCCGAGCGGCTCTACACCTGGTGGAGCTACCGCGCGGCAGACTGGCGGGCTTCGGACCGTGGCCGCCGGCTCGATCACATCTGGGCCTCGCCCGCCGTCGCCGGCACCGCCAAGGCCTTTCACGTGCTCGAGAATGCCCGCAGCTGGGGCAAGCCGTCCGATCACATCCCCCAGCTGGTAACGCTCGACCTGTGAGCCTGCACCCGGACTATGCCGCCATCGCCGCGTCGGATGCGCTGCGCCGCGGCCAGATCATCGGCATAGGCAGCCTCGCCGTGCTGTCGGCAGAACTCGCCGATTCAGAAGCCCTTGCCCGTCTGGAAGCCACCGCCCGCGCCGGCCTGCTCATCACCGCGCGCCGCGCCGCCGTGCTCAGCCTCGCCAACCAGCGCGCGGCCGCCGTGGCGGCATCCGAGCCGGTGTGGGTGGAGCGCCCGGCCTGGCTCGGCCTTGCGGAAAGCCGCGCGGTCGCCGATCCGGTGCTCGATCTCGCCACGCCCTTCAAAGGCCCGTTCCGCACTGCCCCCGCGCCTGATCCCGAGGCCGCCCGCGCCGCCATCGCGCTCGCCAAGCACGCCGGCCTCCTCCCCGCTGTCTATGCGGTGCCGCTCGCCGGCGCCGCTGCGGTCCTCAGCTGCAGCGCCGCCCAGGCGCTGGCGCTGCCGGCAGCCGCCGCCACCCTCCACAAGGCAGCCTCGGCCAAGCTGCCGCTGGCGCTGGCGCAGGCCTGCGAGATCACCGCCTTTCGCAGCCTCGATGGCGGGCCGGAGCATCTGGCGCTGGTCATCGGTGATCCGCCGCGCAGCCGCCCGGTGCTCACCCGGCTGCACTCGGCCTGCCTGACCGGAGACATTCTGGGCAGCCTCAAATGCGATTGCGGCCCCCAGCTGCACGCAGCACTCGCCGCCCTCGCCGCCGATCGCCACGGCGGCATCCTCCTCTATCTGCAGCAGGAAGGCCGCGGCATCGGCCTCCTGAACAAGCTCCGCGCCTATGCGCTGCAGGACCAGGGGTTCGATACCGTCGATGCCAACACCAGGCTCGGTTTCGAGCCCGATGAGCGCGATTTCACTATCGCCAGCGCCATGCTGCGATCACTCGGCGTAAACGCGGTCGAACTGCTCACCAACAACCCCGACAAGCTGGCAGCACTCGAAGCACAGGGCCTCATCGCCACCCGCCGGGCGCACAGCCTGCCCGCCAACCCGCACAACGCCCACTATCTCGCCACCAAGCGCGACCGGCAGGGCCACCGGCTGTGAAGCTGGTCGCCAGCGTCAGCGCCGGCACCCTCACCGGCTTTTCGGAAACCATCCCCGCCCGCTTCGGCCGCAGCGGCGCCTGCGCGGCCGATGCAAAGCGCGAAGGCGATGGCTGCACCCCGCTCGGCCACTGGCCCATTCGCGCCGCCCTGCTGCGGCCGGACCGGATGCCAGCCCCCGCCACCGCCCTGCCATGGCGCTGGCTGCGAGCTTCAGACGGCTGGTCCGATGCCCCCGCCGATCCCGCCTATAACCGCCCGGTCAGCCACCCCCACAAGTTCAGCGCCGAACAGCTATGGCGCGACGACCACGCCTATGACCTCATCCTCATCCTCGGCCACAACGACCAGCCGCCCGCGCCCGGCCTCGGCAGCGCCATCTTCTGGCACCTGGAACAACCCGACCACCGCCCCACCGAAGGCTGCATCGCCACCGCCCCTGAGCCACTGCTCCGCTGGCTGCCGATGCTGAACACCAGCTGCACCGTTGTCATAGAACCATAAGAAGCAAAAAGCCTCCGGCGGGCAGGGCCGGCGGCCCTGCACCCG
>JBBQIP010000190.1:0-4578 GCA_038325045.1 Sphingomonadales bacterium | reverse complement strand
GGGGGTGGCGCTGTGGCGCGAGCCCGGCTTCACCGGCAGCACTGGCAAGGCGCTCGGCCGCTTCATCGTAAAGATGGTGCCAAAGATGCTGGCCGCCCTTGCCGCCATCGGCATGGCGGCAATGCTATGGGTAGGTGGCGGAATCGTGCTGCATGGGCTGGAGGAGTTCGGCATCGGAGCCCCCAGCCACTGGCTGCACGACGCGGCGGCGGCAGCGGCAGGCGCTGCCGGGCCGGCGGGGCCGCTGTTCGGCTGGGCGGTGGGGGCTACCGGCGCCGGGCTGTTCGGGGTGCTGCTGGGCGCGCTCGTGGTCGGGGTGGTGCACATGATTCCCACCAAAAACCATTGAAAATGCTTAAATTGGTCGAAATATTGCAGCGCAGCGATTGACCATTGCGCGGGCACCCCTCATTTGGGCGGCTGTGCCCCATCGCCCTGCCATCTTCACTACTCTGCTGCTGGCGGTAGCAGGCTGTGAAAAGCCGCCCTCCGGGGGCTGGGGCCCGGTGCCGGCAAGCGAGACGATGCAGACCAGCCGGAGCTTCACTGTGCCCGCCAACGGCCAGCCATGGCAGCTGCCGCTGGCCAGCGGGCGCACGCTCACCCAGCCGGTTCCGGCCGCCGATGGAACCGGGCTGGTGCTCGACGGCGTCGGCGCCTTCCCCGGCGCCAGCTTCAGCGCGGTGGTTATCCAGGTGGACGGGGCGCCGCAGAGCGACCGGCTGGCGCTGAGGGCGCGCTACCCCTTTGCCGCCGCCGCCGGGGCAGATGCGGTGGTGGACTGGTACCAGCGGCGGATGGATGCGGCGGGCCGCGATGTGCAGCGCGACGGGCAGGTGCTGAACGGCCGAACCCGCGATGGCCAGGACTGGACACTTGTGCTGGCAGACCGCGAGGGCGGCGGCAGCACCGGCGAACTCAGGGTGCGGGGCACCCAGCTGGCGCTATAATGTTCTGGCCGCAAAGGTATCGCACGAAGCAATCGTGCGGCCCTGATAGCCGTTTGTGAACCACTGCCGCCGCTGGGCGCTGGAGCCATGGGTGAAGCTTTCCGGCACCACATAGCCCTGTGCCGCCTTTTGCAGCGTATCGTCGCCGATTGCGGTGGCCGCCTGCATTGCCTCGTCTATGTCGCCGGGCTCCAGCAGGTCGCGGTGGGCGCTTGCCCAGACCCCGGCCAGGCAATCGGCCTGCAATTCCATTTTTACCTGCAGCGCATTGCCCTGGGTCTTGCTTGCCCGCCCCTGCGCGCCGCGCACCTGCTCCGATATGCCGAGCACGGTCTGTACATGATGGCCCACTTCATGCGCGATCACATAGGCGGCGGCAAAATCGCCCGGCGCGCCGAACCGCCGGGCCAGCTCATCGAAAAAGCTCTGGTCGAGGTAAACCTTGCGGTCCCCGGGGCAATAAAATGGCCCCATTGCCGAACTGGCGCTGCCGCAGGCGGAATCGACGCTGCCGGAAAACAGCACCAGCGTGGGCGGCGGATAGGCTTGTCCCACCTCGCTCCTGAACTGTTCGGCCCAACTGTCTTCAGTGGTGGCAAGCACCCGCGCCACAAATCGGTCCATGTCCGTTCGCGGGGCCAGCGCCGGCGCTGGCTGGCCAATCTGCTCGCGGGGTTGCGGTGTGCCGCCGCCGCCCGACAGCAGGGTGAGCGGGTTCACCCCCAGCACCAGCGCGATGATGACCACGATGACCAGCCCGCCGATTCCGCCGCGCCCGCCACCGATCAGCCCGGCAAGGCCGCCTAAGCCGCCGCCTCTGCCGCCGCCGCCCTGGCCGCGCCGGTCCTCGATGTTGCTGCTCTCGCGTTCATCATCCAGGCGCATGCAGTGGTCCTTCCGGGGGGCAGCCTACCGGGCAAGTGCGGCATTGAGAAGCGATGCCGTGCGGGCACCGGCTGCTTCCACCTGCCGGCGGATGATCGGTGTGGCGCCCTGCACATAGGCATCGTCCACAATCCAGCGCCGATTGGCATCGGTGGTGGGGCAGGCAGCAGCGCCCTCCCCCAGCTTGGGATAGGCATAGTCCCGCGACGCGGCAAAGCTTTCGGCAGCCCAGATTGCCACCTGTTCGGCCAGCGGCTGGCTGCTGGCGGCCACCGGTTGCCGCCGCCCGGCCCGTATCGCCGGCGGCTCGGTGAGCGCACGTTCGGCCAGTTCGCTGTCCCATATCCGGTGCAGGTTCATCCGCGCCGGGCTCTTGGCGCCGTAATCCGCCAGCACCCGGTTGCCGCCCAGATCGTCCTTCTCGCCGATATGGAGCGGCATGTGCATGTCCTCCACAAAATGCACGAAGAACGCCAGCGCCTGCGCGCGCGCAGCCGGGGAACGCCTGCGATCGGCCAATATGTCGAGCTGCACGGGAATCTGCGCCGACACACAGTCTCCGTTTTCGCACTTGGTGTTGCTATCGAAGGGCCGGCAGATGTTGATGTTCTGATAGTGCCACGGCGCACTGAACGCGAAGCGAGCGCCCAGCCCGCGCACGCAATCGGGCCAGACCGAGGCCTGTTCGAGGGTGCGCATCGGGCATTCGGGCGTGCCCACGGCTGCCGAACGGCGGAGGATCTGCTGCACCTCGGCGCGCGCCGCCGGGCTGAGCTGTGCCAGCGTGATCCGGGCCGCCAGCTTGTGCGCATACTCCCCCCAGGCCTGCGCCGGCGCCGGCGCCAGCAAAAGCGGCAGCGCGAGCAGGGCAGCAAGGCAGCGAGACAGGCAGCGAGACACGAACGAGTTCATGCGGGGATGCTATGCTGCAATCATGACCGATTGGCGACACTCCTTTGCGCCGGTGCCGCCCTGTTGCAATCGACCCTAGCCGGGCCGGCTGACCGGTGGCATGACAGCGGCATGACGATGCGCGACCCCTATACGGTGCTTGGCCTCACGCGCAGTGCATCGGCCGCCGATATCAAGAAAGCCTATCGAAAACTGGCCAAGGAAAACCACCCGGACCGCAATGCTGGCAACATCGGCGCGCTCGAACGCTTCAAAGAGGCGAGTGCGGCGCACGAAATCCTGTCGGAACCTGAAAAGCGCGGCCGGTTCGATCGTGGCGAGATCGATGCCAGCGGCAACCCCACGCCTTTTGCCGGTGGCGGTTTCCGTGGCGATCCCTTTGGCCGCGGCACTGGCCAGGGCAGCGGCGATCCGTTTGCGCGCGGTCCTTCGGGCCGCGCGGCGGGCTTCGAGTTCGGCGGCGACGATCTGTTTTCCGAGCTTTTCGGCGGGCTTGGCGGCGGCAATGCGCGCGGCTTCCGCCAGGGCCCGGTGCGCGGCGCAGATGTGGCCTATCGGCTGAGCGTGCCGTTTGAAGATGCCGCCACCCTTGCCCCGCAGCGGGTAACGCTGGGGGACGGCAAGACCACCGAGCTGAAGCTGCCCACCGGCTTCAAGCCCGGCGTGCAGCTGCGCCTCGCCGGCAAGGGCGAGCCCGGCGCTGGCGGGGCAGGGGACGCGATCATCACCATCGAAGTGGCCAGCCACCGCTTCTTCCGGCGCGACGGGGATGATGTGCGCCTCGACCTGCCGATCACGCTGAAGGAGGCAGTGCAGGGCGCCAAGGTGCGGATGCCGACGGTGGAAGGTCCGGTAACCCTCACCCTTCCGCCGGGCACCAGCTCGGGCCGGGTGTTCCGGCTGAAGGGCCGGGGCTTCAGCCTGCCCGGCGGCGGCCGCGCCGACCAGCTGGTGACCGTGCTAATTGATGTGCCGGCCGATGACAGCGCGCTCAAGGCCTTTGCCGAAGGCTGGAGCGATGGCCGACCGATCCGCGCCGGCCTGGGTGTCTGAACGGGTGGCGGCAACCGGCGCATCCGGGCCGCTGGGCTTTGTGTGGCAGGCGGCGGTGGCGGTCTGGAAGGGCGGCCTCGCCCCGGCTGGAAACCTTGCCTATCTGGCGCTGCTCACGCTGTTCCCCTTCTTCATCCTGATGGCCACCGTGGCCGGCATCATCGGCCGCACCGATTATGGCACAAGAGCGGTGGTGAACGTGCTCGCTGCCCTTCCGCCGAGCGTTGCAGGCTTGCTTTCGGCCCCGGTTACCGAGGTGCTCGACCGACCGGCATCGGGCGGGCTCATCACCTTCGGCATTCTCGTCGTGATGTGGACCGTCTCCAGCTATGCCGAGGCGGTGCGCGATATCATCCGCCGCGCACATGGGGTGCCGCCGCAGCTTTCGCTGTGGCGCTACCGGCTGCTGTCGCTGGCCATCGTGCTGGCGGGCGTGTTCCTGATGTTGATGGCACTGGGCGCGCAGCTGGTGCTCACCGGGGCAGAGACGTTCATGGCACGGCTGATGCCCTTTGGCGCCGAGCGCTTTGCCGAGCTGGGGGCGCAGCGAATGCTGCCGGCGCTGACCCTTTTTGCCGGCCTGTATCTGGCGCTTTACGGACTTACCCCGCCGGTTTTCCGGCGGCTGCACTGGCTGTGGCCCGGCGCGCTGGCGGTCACCCTGGTCTGGACCTTTGCCACCATGTCGATGCCGGTCGCGCTCTCGGTGTTCCAGAATTATTCGCTCACCTATGGCTCGCTGGCCGGGGTCATCGTCACCCTTCTCTATTTCTGGGTG
>JBBQIP010000189.1:0-4704 GCA_038325045.1 Sphingomonadales bacterium | reverse complement strand
AGAATATTTCAAAGATATTACCTCGACGCTTCGATCTTCAACAGACCCGCTTTGACGAACGGCGCCATATCGAGACCAATTGAATTCATGTTTTCAACAAGTTGTTCCGGCGATTCTTCATACGACAGAAAAAGACACCGTTCACCAAGCCGGCACTGTTCGACGGCGAAAGCAGCCGCGAGACTGGTTTTACCAGTGCCTGCGGTGCCGGACAGGAGGACCGAGCTGCCAGTGATATACCCGCCACCTTGAAACAGTTTATCCAAAGACGGAATGCCCGTTGAAACGCGCTTGGTTCTGCGGCGTTGATTTAGGGTGGCGGAGGTGATCGGAATAACGGAAAGCCCGTCGTGGTCGATGATAAACGGATATTCATTGGTGCCATGGCTTGAGCCACGATATTTTATGATCCGTATCCGGCGAATGGAATGTTGATCGTTGACCCGGTTATCGAGGAAAACGAGGCAATCGGAGATATACTCCTCCACGCCATGCCGCGAGTACGCGCCATTGGGACCGGGTTCAACCGAGACAAGCGCCGTGACGCCTTTGTTCTTCAGCCAGCGAAACAGTCGTTTTATCTCGAGGCGAAGGATGCCCTGATCGGTAATGCCGGCGAACAGCGATTCTATCGAATCCATGACGACGCGTTTGGCCCCGATGGCATCAATTGCGTTTTCCAGGCGGACGATGACGCCCTCAAGGTTGAAGTCCGCCTCCTGAATGTCACGTCGTTCGAGGGTGACAAATTCGAGTACCAGTTGCCGTTTCGAGACAAGGCCCTTCAGGTCCCAGTTGAGTGATGCAACGTCCCGAGTCAGGTCGTCGCTGGATTCCTCGAACGACATGAAAACGCCGGGTTCACCGAACTCAAGTGCGCCGCTGATAACGAAATCGAGCCCGAAAAGGGTCTTGCCGGAGCCGGCACCGCCGCTGATCAGGGTGATGTTGTTCTTCGGAAGCCCGCCGTCCGTAATCTGATCAAAGCCTTTGATCCCGGTCGGCGACTTGGCCAATTTCCGGTGCTTGGACGTCCTTGGCTTAGTGGGAGGCTTTGACATGACCGGGTTCCAATTCCTGACCGCTGTTCCCGTCGCTTCCAATCCGCGCTTGGGACGAATGGTCTTCAAGAATTTGGGTAATCCGAAAAGCAATGTCTTCGGGGGTTAGAACGAAATCGATGCACCCGCTTTCGATGGCGCTGTTCGGCATATCCGGCTGCCGTGCAGACGCCGGCAGTTGCGCGATGGTGATGCCGCCGACTTCGCGGATTCCGCACATTGCTGCGGCCCCGTCACCGTCATATCCAGACACGATCACGGCGATGAGCTTGCCATGCCAGTGTTCGGTGAGCGACTTCAGAAAGACCGTGATCACATCGGGCCATCCACGCAGCTTCGATATGGGCTCCAGCCGAAATTCGCCATTCAGGACGTGCAGATCGCGCTGCGGCGGTATGATGAATACGCGGTTGGCCCGAATATCGAGGCCCTCGACGATGAGGTCGACAGGCATGCTGGTGTAGTTTGGAAGGATCTCATGGAGGTGCGTCGATACGGTCCTGAGATGATTGACAATGACGATCGCTGCCCCCAGGTCGACCGGCAAGTTCTTGAGCAGGCGCGTGTAGGCGTCCAGTCCTCCCGCCGAACCGCCAACGCATATCACCGGAACATCTTGCGTTGCCATTAGCTCGCCCGGCTCCTCTGGAATGCTGTGCTGCCGGGTCTCCGCGAGAGAGTTCGCAGAACGTCCGGACATTGCGCTGCAACGTGTAACCCGCGAAGTTCAGGAAAGCTCCATTGCCGGGGCAATTTCACGGGCATCCTATGCGTGCCTGGAGGGTAGGATCGGCCAGTCGAAGCGGCGCTCGGCATGCCATTGCCACGTGTCTGTCATCCTGAAATTGGCCAGACGGGGAACGGCCCAGTCTCAGTCGCAGCGAAATTCCTGACCGCGTCAGCTTTCGGGCAACGTCACAGGCGTGTCAAATGTCGCAAATTAAGTCGGGGAACGAACCCGCTTTGCGGGAGGGGCGCGTGCGGTGAGGTAGTGCTGATGGTGCCAGGGCTGGGGTTGAGCTGGGCTGTGGCGAGGCGGACGATGGAGGCTTCCATCAACTCCGAGGAGCCTCATCATGAACGGTCCATTTTCTCCCCCTCCGAGCCGGCTGCGGCAGCGGCTGATCGAGGACATGGCGGTGCGCGGGTTTTCCCGCGCGACGCAGCGCAACTACATCCGCGATGTGGCCCGCTTCGCAGCGTTCCTGGGCCGCCCGCCGGACACGGCGACAGCCGAGGATATCCGCCGGTTCCAGGTGGAGCTTCGTACGGCTGGCATGCCGGCGCCGGCGATGAACAGCATCGTCTCGGCACTGCGCTTCTTCTTCGCCCAGTCGCTCGACCGCCCGGACCTGGCAGAGCGGCTGGTGCGGGTCTCGCATCGCCGCAAGCTGCCCAACGTGCTGAGCCTTGAGGAAGTGGCCCGGCTTCTGGATGCCACCCGCTGCCTCAAGCATCGCGCCGCGCTTTCGGTGGCTTACGGCGCTGGCCTTCGTGTCGGAGAGGTTCGGGCGCTCAAGGTCCGCGACATCGACAGCAAGCGCATGCTGATCCGGGTTGAGCGCGCGAAGGGGGATCGGCCGCGCAATGCCATGCTCCCTGCCGAGTTGCTGACACTGCTGCGGGCCTGGTGGAAGGCAGGTCGCAAGCTGGGTGTGATGCACCCCGAAGGCTGGCTGTTCCCGGGCCAGAATGCGCTGAACCCGATGAGTGCGCGCCAGTTGCATCGGATCGTGGTCGAGGCGGCTATTGCAGCTGGCATCAACCGCCGGGTCGGACCACACACGCTGCGCCACAGCTTTGCAACCCACCTGCTGGAAGACGGCGTAGACATCCGGGTGATCCAGGTGCTGCTCGGACATGCCAAGCTGGAGAACACTGCGCTCTACACCCGCGTTGCAGCGCGCACGGTGCGCACCGTCATCAGCCCGCTGGACCGGCTTTCGGCGCGCATCGAAGCAAAGGGTGCACCACCGGGCTGAGCCGGTGCGCGCCTCTTTGGAGGTCGCCGACGTCTTCCGCGCTGCCGGGCCGGGCTATCGCCGGGCCCATGCCGGCCATCTGGGCGTGGGGCAGCTGAAGGTGATGTCCGCGATCGAGACCTGCCGCACCGCGGCGCTGGGTGGTCATGTCGAGGGATGCGAGGACTGTGGTCATCTTCGCATCGCCTACAACAGCTGCAGGAACCGGCACTGCCCTCGGTGCCAGGGCGCAGCGGCGCGGACATGGCTGGCCGAGCGCGAGGCCGACCTGCTGCCGGTCGGATACTTCCACGTGGTGTTCACGCTGCCGGCCGAGGTCGCCGATATCGCGTTGCAGAACAAGGCGGCGGTCTATGACCTGCTGTTCAAGGCAGCGTCGGCCACCATGCTGACCATTGCTGCGGACCCAAGGCACCTGGGTGCAAGGATCGGCATCACCGCCGTCCTCCACACATGGGGTTCGGCGATGACCCATCATCCGCATGTCCATATGATCGTGCCCGGTGGCGGGATATCTCCCGATGGCCAGCGCTGGGTCTCCTCGCGGCCGGCCTTCCTGCTGCCGGTCCGGGTGCTGGGCGCGCTGTTCCGCCGGCTGTTCCTCAACCAGCTGATGGCGCTGCATGCTGCCGGCAAGCTCGCGTTCTTCGGCAACCTCGCGCCTCTTGCCGACGTCCATGCCTTCCGCCGCCATCTCGCGCCAGTCAGGAAGGTGCGCTGGGTGGTGTATGCCAAGCCGCCGTTCGCTGGCCCCGAAGCCGTGCTCGCCTACCTGTCACGCTACACCCACCGGGTTGCCATCTCGAACAGCAGGCTCCTGGCGTTCGACGACAGCAGTGTCACCTTCCGCTACAAGGATTATCGCAGATCAGGCCCCGACCGGCAGCAGGTGATGACGCTGGCCGCAGACGCCTTCATCCAGCGCTTTCTCCTCCACGTCCTGCCGCGCGGGTTCCACCGCATCCGCCACTATGGGCTGCTGGCCAGCGCCACCCGCAAGGCCAGCATCGCGCGTGCGCGGGACCTGCTCGGGGTTGCGCCGGCACCAGCGCCAGCCCCTGCCGATGCCAACGGAGAGGATACCGCCACCGAGGACACAAGCCACGTGCCGCCCTGTCCCCACTGCGGCGGGCACATGCGCATCATCGAGACCTTCGAGCGCTGGCAGCAACCTCGCGGGCCACCCCAAGCTCAGCAGCAAGCCGGAAAGATCGCCGCATGACCCGGCATGCACCGTCCCATCCCGCCGCCCCTGCACCCCCGCATCGGCGAACGGGCCCGGCTGCGCCGTGCATGGAAATCCTGCCGCAGGTCATGCAAGCGCAGCGCCAAAGCAGCATGCCACGGCCCCGGATCGGACCAAAAGCAACGCTGCAAGATCAGGCGCTGAACCCGGTCGTGGCGCACGCGGCAAACAACCATCCCGACGGAAATCTAAAAACCCCATAGCAAAGCGTACGCCGACCGCGGGTTCCTTCCCCGGAGTCTTTCGTACGCCTGCCGGCGCCCGAAACCCTTCACGGAAGCAGCCGCGATGGCGGGAGGCCGGGTTACGGCAGCAATCCCGATTACGCCGAAGTCATGCTGCAGTCCCATCGTGCTCGAACGCCGATGCCATGCGCGCCACGTCACGGGCATGGAGGCCGTGCGTTGCTGCCACC
>JBBQIP010000188.1:0-4722 GCA_038325045.1 Sphingomonadales bacterium | reverse complement strand
GACCATCAACCGGCCGGCGCAGCTGAATGCGCTCACGCCTGCGCTGCTCACCGAAATGACCATGGCTGTCGACCGGCTGCGCGACGAGGGCCGGACCCGCTGTTTGCTTCTTACCGGATCGGGCCGGGCTTTTTGTTCGGGGGCTGACCTTGCCAGCGGCGGGCTTTCAACCGGCGAGCGCCCTGATGTCGGCAACATATTGGAGAGCCATTACAACCCGCTGCTCGAGCGGCTGATGGCGCTGCCTTTCCCGTTCATTACCGCGGTCAATGGTGTGGCGGCGGGCGCCGGCTGCTCGTTTGCCCTTGCAGGCGATATCGTGCTGGCCAGCAGCGAATCCTATTTCCTGCAGGCGTTCATCAACATCGGCCTGGTGCCCGATGCGGGCGCCACATGGCAGCTGCCGAGGCTGGTGGGCCGGGCACGGGCGCAGGGCATGATGATGCTGGGCGAACGGGTGCCCGCTGCCAAGGCGCTTGATTGGGGGATGATATGGGCGGTGCACCCCCCCGCCGAGCTGATGGCCGAGGCGGAAGCGATGGCCCGGCGGCTGGCAGCCGGACCCACCCGCGCCTATGCCCTTGTCCGCCAGGGTGTGCGCGCGGCGCTTGAGAGCAGCATAACCGAGGCGCTGGTGATGGAGCGCCGCAACCAGCGCGAAGCCGGCCGCACCGAAGACATGATCGAGGGGGTGAGCGCCTTTCTGCAGAAGCGGCCTGCCGCCTTCAAAGGTCGCTAGATCCAGGGGGCCGCTAACCATGTTCACAATCTATGGCAGCACTATTTCGCCGTATGTGCGCAAGGCGCATGCGCTGGCGCTTCTGAAGGGCGTGGCCTTCGAGAGCCGCAACATCGGGCTTGGCTCGAAGGACGAGGCGTTTCGCGCCGCCAGCCCGTTCGGCATGATCCCGGCGATGGACCATGACGGGTATCTGCTCTCTGACAGCTCCGCCATTGCCCATTATCTCGAAGCATTGGTGCCCGAGCCGGCGCTGATCCCCGCTGAGCCCCGCGCCCGTGGCCGCACCATCCAGCTTGAGGAATTTGCCGACACGGTGCTGTTTGGCACTGTGCAGAAAATGTTTTTCAACCGGGTGGTGCGCCCGCGCTTTCAGGGCAAGCCCGGCGACCTGGCTCTGGCCGACAAGGCCGAGGCCGAAGACCTGCCGCCGCTGCTCGACTGGCTAGAGACGCAGATCGATGGCCCCTGCCTGGTCGGTGACCGGATCAGCCTTGCCGATATCGCGGTGGCCAGCCCGTTCGCCAACGCCGGCTATGCGGGCCTTGTGCTCGACCCGGCGCGCTGGCCGCGTCTGGCCGCGTGGGCGCCGGCCACTCTGGCGCTGCCCTGCTTTGCGGCGGCACTGGCGATGGACGCGCGGCTGCTGGCCAAGACTGCCCGCTGACGCCGCCTGACGGGGGCCAGCAGGCAATTGCTGCGCGCGGGACTATTGTATACAAAACGACTGGCTTAGGCGCTGCGGCTACAGGGTATCATCTGCGGCCTCGGCCTGCCGAGCAGGGTGGGAGTGTGCAAGCGACGTGTCAGAGCCAGCTTCAGCCCGCGCCTCCGACCGCGCCTATGCGGAAATCCGGGCGTTGATCCTGGCTGGCGAAATTGCGCCGGGAGCCTCGGTAACCGAGCAGATGCTGGCCGAAATCGTGGGCGTGAGCCGGACCCCGGTGCGCGACGCGCTGCGGCGGCTGGAGGCCGAGCTTTACATCCGGCGAAGCGGCTCCAAGCGGTTGCTGGTCGCGGACTGGAGCCGCGACGATCTGGCCGAGATGTTCACGCTGCGCGCCATGCTGGAAGCGCATGCGGCGGCAAGGGCGGCGGAGCGGATTGAGCCGTCGGCTCTGGTGGAATTGAAGGAGACCAACGCTCGGCTGGCGGCAGAACTGGCCCGGCCAGTGCCGGATATCGCCGTGTTCCTGGCCGAGAACAGGCGGTTTCACGAGCTGGTGATCAACGCGGCAGGTTCGCCGAGGCTCGCTGGAATGCTGGGCAAGCTGGTGGAGCAGCCGGTGGTGCGGCGGACGGCGGCTCGCTATTCAGCCGACGAACTGCGCCGTTCCGAGCGCGAGCACGCCGAGCTTATTCTGGCGCTTGAGGCGCGCGATCCGGACTGGGCGCGAGCGGTGATGACAGCGCATATCCGCCGCGCTTTTCATGCCTTTTCGGCAGCCAGCCGCTGATAGGCAACCTGTTGAAGATAGTCGGCTGCCTGCGCCTCGGTCACCAGCTCGGCGGTCTTGGCGGCTAGATCGAACAGATTGGCGGCATGGACCGCTGGGTCCCTGTCCCCCACCGCATCGGTTACCACCAGCGGCACAAAGCCGTGGCACAGCGCGTCCACCGCCGTTGCGCGCACGCAGCCGGAGGTGGAGAGGCCGGTGATCACCAGCGTGTCGATGCCATCGGCCACCAATTGGCTTGTCAGGGCGGTGCCGAAAAACGCCGAAGGGAAGTGCTTGGTGAGCACCCGGTCACCGGGCAGCGGCGACAGTTCGGGCGTGAAATCGGCCAGCGGGTTGCCGGTGACGAAGCATTTGAGCGCTCCGATCTTGCGGAAGAACTGCCCGCCCTCATGGCCGTCGGCTGAATATTCGACCCGAGTGAAGATGACCGGCACGCCGCAGGCGCGGGCGGTATCGCGCAGCCGGGCGGCGCTGGCGCGCGCCGCTTCCACGCCTGCATAGAGCGGCGCCGCCGGATCCAGATAGGCGCGGGCGAAATCGATGAGCAGCAGCGCCGGGCGGGCGCCCGGGCGGAGCGAACCGCCAAATCCGGCAGCACGGTAATCATCGTTCGGCATAGCTTGCCCCTATACAGTCGCCGTGGTGCTTTGTATACAAAGCCATGTTGGAAATTGTCGAAGTTTCGCCCCGCGACGGGTTGCAGAACGAGAAGGTCGAGGTTTCGACCGCTGACAAGCTGGCGCTGATCCGCCGACTGGTCGCCATGGGCGCGAAACGCATTGAAGTGGCGAGCTATGTGAACCCGCGCCGGGTGCCGCAGATGGCCGATGCCGAAGCCGTGGTGGCCGGCCTGCCGGATGTGAAGGGCGTTTCCTACATCGGCCTTTGCCTCAACCAGCGGGGCGTGGACCGGGCAATTGCCAGCCGTGATGGCGGCGCGCGCGGGCTGGATGAAGCCGGCTGCGTGCTGGTGGCTTCGGACAAGTTCGGCATCATCAACCAGGGCCAGTCGATTGCCGAGGGCATTGCTGCGAATTCCGCCATGCTTGCCTCTGCCAAGGCGCACGGGTTGAAGCCGCAGGTCACCGTTTCGGCCGCGTTCGGCTGCCCGTATGAGGGCCATGTGGCGCCTGAGCGGGTGATCGATCTTGCGCGGCGGATGGCCGATGCCGGGGCCGAGGAAATTGCGCTGGCGGATACCATCGGCGTCGCGGTGCCGGGGCAGGTGCGCGATCTGGCCGGCGCGGTGATAGCGGCAGTGGCGCCGATTCCGGTGCGATTGCACCTGCACGACACGCGCGGGCTGGCGCCGGCAAATGCATGGGCGGGCTATGAGGCGGGCGTGCGCATTTTTGATTCAGCCCTTGGCGGCCTTGGTGGCTGCCCGTTTGCGCCCGGTGCTGCCGGCAATGTGGGCACCGAGGAGCTTTTGTACCTGTTCGGGCGCTCGGGAATCGAGACCGGGCTGGACATTGAGCAGGCATTCGCGGCCAACCTCTGGTTTGCTGGCATCATGGGCCGGGCCTTGCCGAGCCGGGTGGGCAAGGCCGGTGATTTTCTAGTTGAAGGGAAGCGGGTTCCATCATGAGCTATCGTCTGGGCGTCGATGTCGGCGGCACTTTCACCGATCTGATTGTCATCGACGAGGCATCGGGCCGCGCAGTGCGCGACAAGGTGCCTTCCACCCCGCATGATCCTTCGCAGGCGGTGATCGCGGGTGCGCGCCAGCTTTGCGAAAAGGCCGGCATCAGCCCCGCCGAGCTTGGCCTTTTCCTGCACGGCACCACCGTGGCGACCAACGCCGTGCTGGAAGGCAAGGTGGCGCGCGTCGGCCTCATCGTGACCGAGGGCTACAGGCATGTGCTGCAGATTGCGCGCAGCCTGGTGCCGGGTGGTCTGGCCGCATGGATCGTGTGGCCCAAGCCCAGCCCGATGGCGCCGCTGGAAGCCACCATCGAGGCGCCGGAGCGGATCGGCGCCGATGGCAGCGTGGTGCGGCCGCTCGATGAAGCGAAGCTGCGCGCCAATCTGAAGCGGCTGGCGGAGGAGAAGGTGGAGGCTATCACCATCTGCCTCATCAACAGCTATATGAACGATGTGCACGAGCGCCGGGTGGCAGAGATCTGCGCCGAGGAACTGCCCGACCTGCCGGTGAGCATCTCCGCCGATATCCTGCCCGAGATGCAGGAATATGAGCGCACGCTCACCACCGTTGCCAACAGCGCGGTGCGGCCAACGGTGGCCCGCTATGTGGGCAACCTCGAGCGTGAGCTGAAGAACTGGGGCACGTCTGCCAAGCTCAACCTGCTGCGGTCCGATGGCGGGCTGATGTCGGCTGAGAAGAGCAGCACGGCGCCGGTTAACCTTTTGATGTCGGGCCCTGCCGGCGGGGTGGCCGGGGCGGTGTGGATCGCCAAGAACAGCGGGCATGCCAATGTGCTGACGCTGGACATGGGCGGCACCTCCACCGATGTGGCGCTTATCGAGGACTTCCAGCCGCGGCTGCGGCGCGAGACCAGCGTG
>JBBQIP010000187.1:0-4724 GCA_038325045.1 Sphingomonadales bacterium | reverse complement strand
TTGGAACTTGACCAGGCGCAGGCTGCCGAAGGGGCAGCGCGCGCGTCCGCCCTGCAGGCACAGGCGCGGGAAGCGGCCGCCCGCGCCATGCTGACCGCCAGTTTTGCCGATCTGCCGGTGCCGCTGAGCGCGCCTTTGCTGCCGGTGCCGGCGCTGCCCGCCGAAGGCCCGGCCAAACTGGCGCTGCTGGTGGTGGAACGCAGCCATGAAATCGGGGCGGCAGCAGCCGATCTTGACCGCGCCGACGCGTTGAAGGCGCGGGCGGCGCGCAATCGCATTGCCGATCCCAGCATCGGCCTGCGCGGCTTTTCCGAACAGGGTGGCCGGGAAAAAGGCGTTGGCCTGATCATCGCAATGCCGCTGGGCGGGCGGGCGCGTTCCGCAGCAGCTGACCGGGCGAGCGCCGCCAGCATGTCCGCCGCTGCCGAACTCGCTGCCATGCGCCTCGCCGTCAATGCGATTGCAGCCGAGGATGCGGCGCTGGCCACCGGTTATCTGAAAGCGTGGGAACAGGCGCAGATTGCCGCCGAAGCCGCCGAAGCCGCCGCTGCACGGCAGCGCGACGGTTACAGGCTGGGCGGCATCGATCTGGCCGATCGGCTGGTGGCCGAGCGACTGGCCCGTGATGCCGCCCTTGATGAGGTACGGGCGCGCAGTGCCTCGCTGGAAGCCATCACCCGCTTGCGCGTGGATAGCCACACGCTGTGGATGCACGCCGAAGAGCCAGGACAATGACCAGCAGCAAGCGATATGCACGGGCGTCCATCATCCTGCACTGGGGCATGGTGCTGCTGATCGCAGCCACCTATGCCGCCATCGAGCTTCGCACCTTTTTTCCCAACGGCAGCGATATCCGCGAAAGCTTCAAGAGCTGGCACTTCATGCTGGGGCTGTGCGTGCTGTCGCTGGTGATCGTGCGGATTGTCGTGCGGCTGCGAACCAGGGCGCCGCCGATCACGCCGGCTCCACCGGCCTGGCAAAACCTGGCTGGGCGCGGCGTCCATCTGCTTCTTTATGCGCTGATGCTGGGAATGCCGCTGGCAGGCTGGGCGATCCTCAGCGCCAGCGGCAAGCCCATCCCGTTCTTCGGGTTCAGCCTGCCGCCGCTGATCGGGCCGGACAAGGCGCTGGGCAGCAGCATCAAGGAGATTCACGAAACGGCCGGCACCATCGGCTATTGGTTGATCGGCCTGCATGCGGCAGCAGCACTTGCCCATCATTACTGGTGGAAAGACAATACGCTGCGCCGGATGTTGCCGGGCCGCCGCTAACGGCAGCGCACCTGCCTAAACGGCCACGCCCACCAGCCGGCCGACGCCAGCGGTGAGCGCCATCGCCGCTGCGCCCCAGAACACCACCCGCACCACAGGCTTGAACATGGCAGCGCCGCCGGCCCGTGCGCCCACTGCACCCAGCAGCGCCAGGAACAGGATGGAACCGGCGGCTTCACCGGCAACCATCCAGTCCATCGGCAGCACCGCCGCCAGCGCCAGCGGCAGGGCGGCACCCACTGTGAAGGTGCCGGCCGATGCCAGCGCCGCAATCACCGGCTGCGCCGCCGTGGTCGCCGTGATGTGCAGTTCGTCCCGCGCATGGGCGCCAATGGCATCATGCGCCGTCATCTGGGCGGCCACGCGCGCGGCCGTTTCAGTGTCCAAACCGCGAGCCACATAAATCGCCGCCAGTTCTTGCAGTTCATGTTCCGGATCGGTGGCCAACTCAGCCCGCTCGCGCGCCAGATCGGCAGCTTCCGTATCCGATTGGCTGCTGACCGAAACATATTCACCCGCCGCCATCGACATGGCACCCGCCACCAGCCCGGCCACCCCGGCCACCAGCAGCGCCTGCCTGTCAGCGCCCGACGCCGCCACGCCAAGGATCAGGCTGGCGGTGGAGACAATGCCGTCGTTGGCACCCAGCACGGCGGCGCGCAGCCAGCCGATACGGGCAACAAGATGGGCTTCAACATGTAGCCTCATGGGTTTTGGCTCCCCAACGGTCTTTGAATTCGCTGTGCTTGCTGTCGTCCGGCAGGATTTACATCGACAATACCCTATCGAAACCTGCGGCGACCGGGGCAAGCGTTATGCCTTAGTGGTTGTCGCCTTGCGTGGTTGCCGGACGAACAACATGAATCGGGCGAGCGGCCATTTGAACAGGATCAGATACCCCACGTGCAGAGCAACGAAGCCAATCAGTAGATTGGCAAATAGTTCATGAACCTCGCCAAGCAAGCCGTCTCCATCACCATCTTCGCGCTCACCGACACCCTCGCCGCCAGCCGCGATCGGTCGTTTTTCCTCATTGCCAGCAAACAGATATTGCGAAAGTGGCATGCTGGCGCTTCTGGCTTGCAATGATTGCAGGGTCTCGCCCCGATCCATCAGGATACCGGTGGTTGCAACCCCCAGCAGAGCGAAAGCGATCCCCAGAAGCAATGTGCGGCTGATGGCGGGATGCGTGGCGATGGTGCCGAGTTTGAGATCATGGAACTTCGGGTAAAAGCGCTGGAGGCCAAGCGCGCCAGAGCCGAACATCGCCATCAAGAGGCGAAGGGTGACAAGGGCGACAACACCATAGCCCAGCAATTGATGAAGCGGCTCGGCGTCTTCGGCCAGATAGGCAGCCGTGGCCAGAAGAGCGATCAGGGCGTGCCAGATACGTAATGTTTTCATGGGCTTCAACTCCAGTCCACATCAATCGGCCGGCCCGACCGGGCAAGCTTGCGAAGCCGTGGAAAGAATGTCGGCCCACAGGCGAAATGACACCTTACCTGTCTAACCTGACATTGGGCTGACAGACGTCCACCGCTACCGCGGACCCTGCCAAAGGCAAAAGTCAGCGAAGCCTGCAGCCAACGACCTGCAGGGCTCGCGCCGTAGAGCCGTGATCGAACGCATGTCTGCTTGTCATTGCCCGGTGGCGATGAGCTGACATTCTGCTACCGGCCCAGCAACTGCCGGATATGTTGACCGGAGCTTCGCGCGCTGTGCTTTCCGGTTTAGCCGTGGGCCAACATGAGGGTCTGGGGGCGCCGCCCCCAGCCGCCGGAGGCTCCCTGCCCGGCTTAGACGGCCACGAACCGGTCCACGCCGTCGGCGCCTGTAAGGCGGCGGAGTTTGCCGCGTTCTTCCAGCCAGTGGAGGTGGGCGACGGCTTCTCCGGTGGCGATGCCGTAATCGCCTTCGCCGATCGGTTTGCGGAACAGGGTGGAGAAGCTTTCGAATGCGGTGCGGGGTTCGGCGCACAGGGCCAGCAGCTTGTCGAGTTTGGCGTGGTGATCGTCGCGCAGCTGGTCCAGCCGGGTGTGGAGGCCGGTGAAGGGCTCGTTGTGGGAGGGCAGCACCAGGATTTCGGGATCGAGACGGCGCAGATGTTCGATGGAGTCGAGCCAGTCTGCCAGCGGGTCGGCATAGGGTTCGGTGGGGTATACCGACACGTTGGAGGTGATGCGCGGCAGCACCTGATCGCCCGAGATCATCACGCCGTCCGAAACCAGGCAGCTGTGTTCGGGCGAGTGGCCGCGGCCGGTGACGATAGTCCAGCGGCGGCTGCCGATGGTGAGAGTGTCACCGTCTCGAATCCGTTTGAAGCCGGCTGGCAGCGGGGCGACGATCTTGGAGAAATTGCCCCAGCTGCGGGCCTTTAGCGCATCGACCGCAGTTTCGGGCCAGCCGGCGCGGACGGAGAAATCCACGGCTTCGGGCGGCGGCGCATCGCGGATATCGAGGGTGAGGGTGCGGGCCAGCAGATATTCGGTGCGGGCGATTTCAAGCGCCACGCCCCAGCGTTCGCACAGCCAGCCGGCCAGCCCCAGATGATCGGGGTGGTAATGGGTGACGATAATCCGGGTGACCGGCTTGCCCGCCAGCGGCCCGGCGAACAGCGCCTCCCAATGTTTTTTGGTGGTGCCGAGGTTTACGCCGGTATCGACCAATGCCCAGCCATCCCCGGCATCGAGCGCCCACAGGTTGATATGATCCAGCCCGAAGGGGAGCGGCATGCGCAGCCAGTGGATGCCGGGCAGCACCTCGTGCAGCGTGCCGGCTTCGGGCACCCAGCGGCCCAGCGGGTAATGCAGGCCGCGCCGGTCTTCAGGGGTGCGCGCGGCATCGGGCGAGCCGAGCACCGGGCCGGCATATGCAGTGAGCGAGGCATCCGACATGGGCCATGGCTGTAGGCGCGCTTGCCGTTAACGGCAACTGGCGCGATAGGGAGCAGATGCATCCCAATTCCGCTTTTCGTGCCGATAATGCGGCGCTTGCCCATGTGGCAGAGGCCGGCTTTGCGCATGTTTTTCTGGCGGCCGAAGACCGCCTGCTGGTGGCGCATGTGCCGGTGCTGGTGGGCGAAGGCGCGCTATGGTTCCACCTGGCCAATGGCAATGCGATGACAGCGCTTCTGCCCGGGCGGCGGGCGCTGGCCAGCGTGGGCGGGCCGGGCAGCTATGTGAGCCCCAATTGGTATCAGGCGCCGGCCAATGCCGTTCCCACCTGGAATTACCGGGCCACCGAGGTGGAAGGCCGGGTGCGCGCGCTCGACCCCGACGAACTTGAGGCGCTGCTGAACCGGGCGGCGGCGGTTTTCGAGCCGCGCGTGGGGCAGGACTGGACCATGGCCAAGATGGAGCGGCCGCGCGCGGTGGCGATGATGCGCGCCATTACCGGCTTTGCTTTGGAGATAGAAACCGTGCGCCATACCGACAAGGCCAGCCAGAACCGCAG
>JBBQIP010000186.1:0-4736 GCA_038325045.1 Sphingomonadales bacterium | reverse complement strand
CTGGAAACCACCCGTGAAGATATCCAGAAGATGGTGGACCTGCAGTTTACCGGCGCGATCCTGTTCTACCAGGCCATGCTGCGGGCGATGCGCGACGGCGGCTCGCTCCTCCAGATATCCTCGGCCACCGCCACAATCATGCTGGAAGACCATGCCGCCTATATGGGCACCAAGGCAGGGGCCGACCATGTGATCCGCTGCGTGGCCAATGAATTCGGCCACCGGGGCATCCGCGCCAATTCACTGGCACCCGGCTTCACCGGCACCCCGATGACCGCACGCGCCGCCCGCAACACCGCCATCGTGGAGAGTTTCGAGCGCGAATACCCGCTGGGCCGGGTCGGCACCTCGGAGGACATCGCCGATGCAGCCGTGTGGGTGGCCTCCGACGAATGCTTCATGACCGGGCAGGTGCTGCAGATAAACGGCGGGCTTACCCTGCGCCGCAACCCGCGCAACGCCGAGATTGTGGCCGCCGTGCAGGCAGCAAAGGCTGCAAAGGCGGCAGCGCAGCCATGATCATCGGCGTGCACCACCTCGCCATCTCCACGCCGGACATGGACCGGTTCATCGACCATTACGAACGCTGGTTCGGCTTCGAACGCTGCGGCAGCGGCGGTTGGGAAGCCGGCAACGAGCGGATCGACCGGATGACCGGGCTGCAAGGCAGCGCCGCACGCTACGCCATGATCCGCCGGGCCAACCTCTATATCGAGGTGTTCGAATTCGCGAGCCCGGCCGGCACCGCAGCCCGACCCCGCATGTGCGACCATGGCATCACCCACCTCTGCCTCTACAGCGACGACGTATTCGCCGATTACGAACGGCTTCTCGGGCTAGGAATGCACTTCAACTGCCCACCCGGCGGCACCGGCGCGACCCGCGCCACCTATGGGCGGGACTGCGACGGAAACGTGGTGGAACTGCTGCAAATCGTCGACGAAAGCTGCGGGTTCGGCTTTCCCCGCGCTTGAGGGGAAGGGGCCGCCGGCGGCCGGGGCCGCAGGCCCCAGACCCCATTTGATGTTCCATATCAACGCGGCATTTCCCGTTTGGGGACCAGTTGAATTTATGGGGTCCGGGGCCTGCGGCCCCGGCCGCCGGAGGCCCCATTTTTTTAAAACCGCGAGATAGCCCCGCCGCACACCTTGAGGCCCGCGCCGCTCACATAGCGGGCGGCTTCGGTGGCGAGGAACAGGGCGGCGGCGGCCACGTCTTCGGGCTGGCCGATATAGCCCACGGGCGTTTTTTCCTCCCAATATTTGAGGAACACCGGGTCCGACATGGCGGGGGCGGAGAGGGCGGTGTGGATGGCGCCGGGCTGTAGGTAATTGGCGGTGATGCCGAACTTGCCGAGATCGGCGGACAGCGATTTGGTGAAGCCGGCGATGGCGTGTTTGGAGGTGCCATAGGCGCAGAGCGACGGGCCGCCGAAATCGGACATGATCGAGCCGGTGTTGATGATCCGGCCCCAGCCCTTTGCCTTCATGTGCGGTACTGCGGCGCGGGTGAGCATGAAGGGGGCGGTGACGTTGATCGCCATGGTCTTGTCCCAGCTTTCCGGGGTCTGGTCCTCGATGGTGCCGGGCAGGCACACGCCGGCGTTGTTGACGAGGATATCGAGCGCGCCGAAGCGGGCCAGCGCCGCATCGACGATCTGCTTGGGGGCCTGCGGGTCGGTCACGTCGCACACCAGCAGCGCCAGGCTGTCGGATTCGGTGAGGCCGGAGGGGGCAAAACTGTCCCGGTCCACGGCCAGCACTTTTGCGCCTTCGGCCAGGTAGAGCTGGGTGATGGCGAGGCCGATGCCGCTGGCGGCGCCGGTAACGATGGCGGTCTTGCCGGAGAGCTGGTCTTTCATGCCAAATCCTTTCTGTGATCGGGAAAACGGATCAGCCCTTGCTGGGCCACGGAAGCGAGCAGCTGGCCGCTGCGACTGTAGATGAGACCGCGCCCCATGCCGAGGGCGCCGCCGGCATACGGGCTGTCCAGCGCGTAGAGCATCCACTCATCCACCCGGCCCGGCTGGTGGAACCAGATGGAATGATCGAGGCTGGCATCCTGCAGCGCCGGATCGGCCCAGGTGCGGCCAAACGGCGCCAGCGCTGTGTGCAGTATGTGGAGATCGGAGGCATAGGCCAGCATCCGCTGGTGGAGCGCGCGGTCGGCACCGAGGCTTCCGCTGTGGCGCATCCAGATATGCCGGCGTGGCGGCGTGGCGGGCGGGTCGAACACATGGAAGGTCTCGACCGGGCGGTATTCGAACAGGCTTTCGCGCAGCCAGAAGGCGCGGTGGCGTTCGGGCAACCGGTCGGCGGCCTGGGCAAGGATTTCGGCCTGGCTGGCCAGCCCTTCGGGACCGGGCACATGGGGCATGGCAAATTGGTGGTGCGCGCCCGGCTCTGGCACATGAAAGCTGGCGGACAGGGAGAGGATGACGCGGCCCTGCTGGCGAACCGTCACCCGCCGGGCGGAGAAGCTGCGGCCATCGCTGTCGCGCTCGATGTGAAAATCGAGCGGCAGGGCAGGATCCCCGGCGCGGATGAAATTGGCATGGCAGTTGTTGGCAAAACGGTCGGTCGTGACGGTGTGCTGGCCCGCTGCCAGCGCCTGCGCCACCACCTGCCCGCCGTAGAGCCGCGCCATCGGGCTGTGGCTGGGTGCCGCGCGCAAATGATTGTCCGAAAGCTGCTCGAACCCGAACAGCGCGCCATGGTCGAGCGAGGTGTCGGCGCTCATTCCGGATGGCCTTGCCGATGGCCGGCGCCGGTGCCAAGGCTCTGCCCATGAACATGCCGACCCGCACCTTCGAGGATCTGGAAGTGGGAGAGTATCGCCGCTCGCGCACCCGCAGCGTGAGCCAGGCGGAGATCATCGACTTTGCCAAGAAATATGATCCGCAGTGGTTTCACAGCGATGCCGAACTCGCCAAGGGTTCGATGTTCGGCGAGGTGGTGGCGAGCGGCGTGCATGTGCTGGCGCTGTGGCGGCAGCTTGACCATGAAATCAATTCCGACATCGATTTCGTGTGCGGCGTGGGCTTTGACGAGTTCCGGCTGAAAAAGGCGCTGCGCGGCGGCGACACCATCCATGTCACATCCGAGATCATCGAGCTGCGCCCCTCCACCTCGCGGAGCGACCGGGGCATCGCCCGCACGCTCTACAAGGTCATCAATCAGCATGGGGAGGAGGCGGTGAGCTTCATCAGCATCAACCTCGTCTATACCCGCGCCGGCCGCGACAGATCGGCGGCCAGCGCTTCGGCTTCCGCATAGCCGCGCGCCATTGCAGCCTCGATTTCGGCCGGGGTGCCATAGGTGGGCTGCACGCGGATGGTGTGGATATCGGTAACGCCGATGAAACCGAGCCAGGCTTGCATATAGGCGGCCTGGTGGTCGAGCGCTGCCAGTGGCGAGCCGGGGGTGGTATCGAGCGCACCGGCGGCGATGAGGATGGCGGTGCGGCCGCTGGCATGGCCCTGCACCTGCCCATCGGCACCAACACTAAAGGCAAGGCCGGGTTGGGTGATAAGGTCGATGTAATGTTTCAGCCGGTAGGGGATGCCGAAGTTCCACATCGGCACGCTGAACATCAGCGTATCGAAAGACAGGAAATGCGCGACAAGGCTGCGGATTTCCGCCCAGGCGGCCACGCTTTCAGGGTCGGCGCGTTCGCCGTGGATGATGGCGTAGCGCGCCTCGATGGCCGCATTGTCGAACGCCGGCAGCGGGTCGAAAACAGACAGTCTGTCTGTCTCATGGCCTTGCAGATGCGCCAGCAGGTGGCTGGCGACCATGCAGGAGCGCGAGCGATCGGCGCGCGGGCTGCCTTCGATATGGAGGAGGCGCCGGTGCATCCTGCCGCTCACGGCAGCTCGGCGTAAACGACGCCGTCCTCAACCGTCACGGCATAGCAGGTGATCGGCTTTTTGGTGAGCTGGCCGCTCGGCGCGCCGGTGCGCAGATCGAAGCGCATGCCGTGCAGCGGGCAGAACAGATGCGGGCCTTTCACCCTGCCCCCTTCGAGCAGCGCCATCGCATGGCTGCACATGTTTTCCACCGCGAACACGCCGGCGGACGAGCGGCAGAGCAGCACTGAGCGTTCGCCCACCGCAAAGGCGCGGTTGCCGTTTTCGGGCACCTCGTCCAGGGCGGCGATTCGAGCCCGCGCCATGCTTTAGCGGCGCTGGTCGAAGCGGCGGCCGAGCATGGCGGCGGCGATGTTGGTCTTCTGGATGTCGATGGCGCCGCCGGCGATTCCCCAGCCCCAGCTGTCGCGCAGCCGGCGCTCCATGGGGAAATCCTTGGAATAGCCATAGGCGCCCATCAGCTGCAGCGCATCGCCGGTAACTTCGCGCGCGATGGTGTTGGCGAAGCATTTGCCGAGCGAACTGTCGAGCACCGAAGGCAGTCCGTCCTGCGCGTTGGAGGCGGCGCGCCAGATCAGTAGCCGGGCGGCATCCACCTTCATCTGCATTTCGGCCAGCTTCAGCTGCACCGCCTGAAACTCGGCGATTGCCTTGCCGAACTGCTTGCGCTCCTGCACATAGGCGCACACATCTTCGAGCGCGCCCGAAGCCTGGCCCAGTGCCATGGTGGCATTGCCGCAGCGTTCTAGATCGAACGCCTCCATAAGCTGCTTGAAGCCGCCTGCCGGCACCACGATGTTGCCCACCGGCACTTCGCAATTATCGAAATACAGGTCGGAGGAGGGGATGCCGCGAAAGCCCATCAGCT
>JBBQIP010000185.1:0-4743 GCA_038325045.1 Sphingomonadales bacterium | reverse complement strand
AGCCGGGTGATCGACTCATACGCCTCGGGCGAGTTCAGCGGCACTTCGAGGATGGTGAAGCCGGCATCGATGAGCGCGCCGCCGACCGCTTCGATCTCCTCCGGCCGGATGCCGCGCAGCACCGCAACGAGCGGGCAGGCGGTGAAGGCGGCTTCGAAGCGGGCAGCGGCGGTTGTCATCAGGCAAGGGCTCCTTGTTGCGTGACCATGCAATAGAGCATGGGGAAGCTGAGAACGAAGTTGATGCGGCTGCCGATCATCGCAGTCTTGGCGGCCTTCGCCTTGGTGTCGGCATCGGCTTCGACGATGCCGAGAGCGCGCTTCTGGTTGGGCCAGATCACGCCCCAGACGTTGAGCATCATGATGATGCCCAGCCACATGCCGGTGCCGATAACCGCATAGCCCGGCTGGAAGGTGAGCGGCGCGCCGAGCGGATAGCCCGAAAGACCGGGAATGCCGAGGCCCAGGATGATGGTGAATAGCGCCGACCAGCGGAACCAGAACAGCGCCTCGGGGGCGATATACTTGCCCACCGCCGGCTTCAGCTCGGCCGGCACCTTGGGCATGGTCGGGATCTGCACGAAGTTGAAATAATAGAGGAGGCCAATCCAGAGCAGGCCTACCCAGGCATGGGTTGCGCGGAGCATCCACTGGCCCCAGCCGGAGCCCAGAGACTGGCCGTGAAAGCCGAAGATGACCAGCGCCATGAGCACCAGCCCGATGAGAATCGCCCGGTTGAGATTGCCAAGAATATTGGCCATGCAATTGCCCCCTGAATGTGCAGCGCTATCGCTTGCTTGCTATCATCGCTTGCCCATGAGCGCCAGCACCTCGCGGCGGGAGCGTTCATCGTCGCGGAAAACCCCCATCATGCGGCTGGTGGTCATTGTCACGCCAGGCGTCATTACCCCGCGCGCGTTCATGCAGGCGTGGGTTGCCTCTATCACCACCGCCACCGCCAGCGGGTCCAGATGTTCCTGTATGCAATCGGCCACTTCGGCGGTCAGCCGCTCCTGCACCTGCAGGCGCTTGGCAAAGCCGTGCAGCACCCGCGCCAGCTTGGAAATGCCCACCACCCGGTCGCGCGGCAGATAGGCGATGTGCGCCTTGCCGATGATCGGCGCCATATGATGCTCGCAGTGCGACTGGAAAGGGATGTCGCGCAAAATCTCGATCTCGTCATAGCCGCCCACCTCGGCAAAGGTGCGGCTCAGGTGGCGGCCGGGGTCTTCCTCATAGCCGCGAAAATACTCGCGGTAGGCGCGCGCCACCCGTGTCGGGGTGTCGTGCAGCCCCTCGCGGTCGGGGTCGTCGCCGGCCCAGCGGAGCAGCGTGCGGACAGCGTTTTCAGCTTCCTCCATGGGGATCGGCTGAAACGCCGGCGGCGGCTTGCCCAGCGCATCGAAATCATCGTCATCATCGATCATGGGCATTCCCCTGCCGGCCAGCACTCAAGCCGGATACATCGGGACGCTGGCTGCCGACTGCAATGGCCATGGGTGTCGCAGCCCCCGGTCGCAGCACCCGCTCGCAGCCCGTTTTCGTTCATGTTCCACGTGGAACCCTACAGCGGGCCGCCCTTCAACGCATATGGCCCGCCACCGCAGAGCGCTGGCAGGCCATATTCAGCGAAAAAGCTTGCGCTCAGGCGACGACGGTCGACCGGCTCCTGCGCCGCTGCATGGCGCCGACCAGGCCAAAGCCGGCCACCAGCATCGCCCAGGTCATCGGCTCGGGCACCACATTGGCGCCGTCGAGGCTGCTCAGAAAGAACCCCTGGCCAGCATTGGAAGAGCCCGGAAGTTCGGCCGTGAACAGATACCGATCGTAAGCGGCCAGCTGCGGCGCGAACAGCAGACGCGCAAAGTTCGCGTTGGTGTTGCCGCCCAGAGCCGAGGTCTGCGAAGGATCAATCGTTGCGCCGGTAAAGCCGGTGCGGATGTTGCCCTGCGCCAGCACCGAGAGCGAGTTGTTGGCGTTGATGCCGTAAATCTTGATCGTGTCGTTGGCATCGGTCCAGGAGAATTTGGCCGCCGTCAGCCCGAGCCGGTTGGTCGAGGTCAAGAGCAGCGCTTCACGCGCATTGGCCATATTGCCATCGACTTGCGAATTGGCACCGCCCACGACGCCCAGACCCGCTGTCCCCCAAAACACTTGTGGTCCCGTGGTGACCAGCTGCCCAAGGCTGACGAGCGAGCTGGGGGCCACGGCATAGGTTCCCGCTGCAACCGAGATCGAGCCGGCAGGCGAGCCTGCGAAAATGAACGAAGCCCCCGTTGCGCTGCCAGACGGACGGACGAAATTATAAGATTCGGTAACCGCCAGGGCAGGCGATGCGGCCGCGACCAAAAGGGCCGAAGCGAGAGCAGCAAGTTTCATCATGGGCCTTCTCCGTTAGCTGATTCTGCATATGACATTAAGTAACAATTAACGTCGATGCAAACGGAGAATTAATGTAAAATTAATTTCTGGCCCTGCTGTTCCCGCTTGTGCGCCTTTCGCTTATCCGCCAGCCTCTATCACCCCTGCCGTGCCCGGCTGGCGCGCTTGCGCTCGTTGGGATCAAGGTGAATCTTGCGCAGCCGGATGAAATTCGGCGTGACTTCAACGAGTTCATCCTCGTCGATATAGGCAATCGCCTGCTCCAGCGTCAGCCTTTTGGGCGGGGAGAGCTGGATCGCATCGTCCTTGCCGCTTGCACGGAAGTTGGTCAGCGCTTTTGATTTCAACGGGTTGACCTCAAGGTCGTCATCGCGCGCGTTTTCGCCGATCACCATGCCCTGGTATACCGCTTCGCCGGGCTCGATCATCAATATCCCGCGCGGCTGCAGATAGCCCAGCGCATAGGCCACCGCCTCGCCGCTCTCGGTGGAGATGAGCACGCCGTTGGCGCGGCCCGAGATGGCGCCCTTGTGCGGGCCATAGCGCTCGAACAGCCGGTTCATGATGCCGGTGCCGCGGGTGTCGGAAAGGAATTCGCCATGATAGCCGATGAGCCCGCGCGAGGGGGCGGAGAAGGTGAGCCGGGTCTTGCCGCCGCCTGATGGGCGCATGTCGGTCATCTCGGCCTTGCGGGTCGCCATCTTCTCCACAACGGTGCCCGAGTATTGCTCGTCCACATCGATGACCACGGTCTCATAGGGCTCGGTGCGCTTGCCGGCATCATCGGTGCCGAAGATCACACGGGGCCGGCTGATCGAAAGCTCAAAGCCTTCGCGGCGCATGGTCTCGATAAGCACGCCGAGCTGAAGCTCGCCGCGCCCGGCCACTTCAAAGGCGTCCTTGCTGGCGCTCTCGGTAATCTTGATCGCCACATTGCCTTCCGATTCGCGGGCCAGCCGGTCGCCGATCATGCGGCTGGTCACCTTGCTGCCGTCGCGGCCGGCATAGGGGCTGTCGTTCACCGCAAAGGTCATGGCCAGCGTGGGCGGGTCGATAGGCTGTGCCGCCAGCGGCTCGCTCACGCCGGGGTCGGCAATGGTATCGGCCACGGTCGCCTTGGTAAGGCCGGCGATGGCCACGATGTCTCCGGCGCGGGCTTCGGTCACCGGCACCCGCTCAAGGCCCTGGAAGGCCATGATCTTGGCGGCGCGGCCTTCCTCGGCCACGCTGCCATCGGGGGACAGCGCGCGGATCGGCATGTTGAGCTTCAACGTGCCCGAGATGATGCGCCCGGTGAGGATACGACCGAGGAAATTGTCCCGGTCCAGCAGCGAGACCAGCATCTTGAACGGGCCGTCCACATCGGCAGACGGCGGCGGCACATGGCGCACGATGGTTTCGAACAAGGGCACCAGATCGCCCGAGCGCACATCGCAGCTGCGCCCGGCATAGCCGTTGCGCCCCGAGGCGAAGATCACCGGGAAATCCAGCTGCTCGTCATTGGCTTCCAGCGTCACGAACAGGTCGAACACCTCGTCCAGCACTTCCTGCGAGCGGGCATCGGCGCGGTCGATCTTGTTCACCACCACGATCGGCCGCAGCCCCAGCGCCAGCGCCTTGCCGGTAACGAACTTGGTCTGCGGCATCGGGCCTTCGGCGGCATCGACCAGCAGCACCACGCCATCGACCATCGAGAGGATGCGCTCCACCTCGCCGCCGAAATCGGCGTGGCCGGGGGTATCGACGATGTTGATATGGGTGAGGTTGCCGCCATCTGGCGCCTGCCATTCGATGCTGGTGCACTTGGCGAGGATGGTGATGCCGCGCTCGCGCTCGAGGTCGTTGGAATCCATCGCGCGCTCGGCAACCCGCTGGTTGTCGCGAAACGTGCCCGACTGGCGGAAAAGCTGGTCGACAAGAGTGGTCTTGCCATGGTCGACGTGGGCGATGATGGCGATATTACGCAGATGCTGGGAAGCGGCCATGAAAACTCCGGGGTGTCGAGCCTTGGCTCAACGGAAAAGGAACGGGAAAGGCAGGAACGGTGCCGGGCATACCCGAAGCCTGAATTTTCCGGGCGTGCCCGAGGGACGCGACGCGCCCATAGCCTTTTTGTGGCGGTGCAACAAGCCGCCGGCAGTTGCCAGCCGCGCTTCGGGCAGGCTGCAGCGGTCGCATTGGCGCGTGCCATGTGGCCGCGCATTGGCTATGCCGGTCCGGTTACCGATTTGCAGCACCTGTTGACAGGAGAGGATCAGCGATGGTCGCCGCCAAGAAGAGCAAGCCGGAAGCCGAGCTTTCGGGCGCCGGCGAAGCCCGCAATACGCTGGGCGGCATGCTCTATGCGGCCAGGCTGAAGGCC
>JBBQIP010000184.1:0-4836 GCA_038325045.1 Sphingomonadales bacterium | reverse complement strand
TTGCTGGTCGATTGCGACTGCAGCTTGGCCATCGCCTTGATGAGCCACGCCGGGCCAGCGGCATAGCCTATACGCCAGCCGGTCATCGCATAGGCCTTGGAAGCGCCGTTCATGGTGAGCACACGGTCGATCAGCCCCGGCTCCACCCGGGCGATGGTCTCGGCCTCGAAGCCGTCATAGACGATGTGCTCGTAGATATCATCGGACAGCACCATCACCTGCGGGTGGCGCATCAGCACCTCGGCCAGCGCCGCCACTTCTGCCCGCGCATAGCCGGCGCCGGTGGGGTTGGAGGGCGAATTGAAGATCAGCCAACGGGTGCGCGGCGTTATCGCAGCCTCAAGCTGCGCCGGGCTGATCTTGAAGCCGGCCTCGATCCCGCAACGCACGATTACCGGTGTGGCGCCGGTAAGGCTCACGATATCGGGATAGCTTACCCAATAGGGCGCGGGGATGATCACTTCATCACCCGGATCGAGCGTGGCCAGCAGCGCGTTGAAGATGGTGTGCTTGCCGCCGGCGTTTACGGTGATCTGGTCCAGACCATAGGAAAGCCCGTTCTCACGCTCGAACTTGGCCTGGATGGCCTTTTTGAGCGCCGGGGTGCCATCGACCGCAGTATACCGCGTTTCATTGGCCCTGATGGCGGCAATCGCGGCTTCCTTCACAAACTCCGGCGTATCGAAATCAGGCTCGCCGGCGCCCAGCCCGATGATGTCGCGGCCGGCGGCCTTCAGCTCGGCCGCCTTGTTGGTAACCGCGATTGTGGGGCTCGGGTTGATACGCTGGATAGCGGCAGACAGACGGGGCATGGCATTTCCTCTCAAGGCGTTGACGCAATAGCGAGCCACACCGCCCCTGAGCAAGCCCGGTGCTGCACCATAACCAACAAAGGCCTTGCAGATGCCCCATGGCAAGGGGGCGCTGCGAGCGCTAAAAGGCTTCCATGCAAGGCAAACCTCCGCTTCAGGCCGTGATCGTGCCGGTTACCCCGCTCCAGCAGAATTGCACCCTGTTCTGGTGTACCGCCACCATGCGCGGCGCGTTTGTGGACCCAGGCGGCGACCTGCCGAAGCTGAAGGCGGCGGCGGCAAAACAGGGGGTGACGGTGGAAAAGCTGCTGATCACCCATGGCCATATCGACCATTGCGGGCTGGCCGGCGTGCTGGCGCAGGACCTTGGGGTGAAAATCGAAGGCCCACACCCCGATGACAAATTCTGGATCGACATGGCGCCCACCGTCGGCGCGCAATATGGCATCGAAGGCGCCCAGTCCTTTACGCCCGACCGCTGGCTGCACCACGGCGATACGGTGAGCGTGGGCAATCTGAGCCTCGATGTGCTGCACTGCCCCGGCCACACGCCGGGCCATGTGGTGTTTCACCATGCGCCGTCCAAACTGGCGATTGTGGGGGATGTGCTGTTTCAGGGCTCCATCGGGCGCACCGATTTTCCGCGCGGCAACCACCAGCACCTTATCGATGCCATTACCGGCCGGCTGTGGCCGCTGGGCGGGGACACACGCTTCGTGCCCGGCCATGGACCGATGAGCGATTTTGCAGCAGAGCGCCGGTCAAACGCCTTTGTGGCGGATGCGGTGCTGGCGGCTCAATAGCCGCTGGCGAGCACCAGCGCCCAGCCGGACAGGCCGGCGAGCATGACCCAGGTGCCGGCAGTGCCGATAATGCGCGGCAGATTGGGGGCCGGCATGCCCATGCCGAGCGCGTGCAGCACGCGCACTACCGGCAGCGCCACTGCCGCCACCATCAGCGGTGCCGGGGTGGCCTTGAGCGAAAGCTCTATCGCCAGCATGAGCAGCAGCAGAATGGGAACATATTCGGCAAAATTGGCATGGGCGCGGATCCGGATGAGCAGCTGCGCATCGCCACCATCGCCCATCCCCACCCGCGCCGAGCGCCGGACTGCGACCACCCGCAGCGACAACACCAGAAAAATCAGCCCGCAAAGCCCGGCTGCAACCAGCGTGGCAACCATCAGCCAATCTGCTCAGGCGAATATTTCTTCATGAGCGCATAGCTGCGCTCATACCATTTCGAACCCGGGTAGTTGGCGGCGAGCACGGCAGCGGCTTTCTTTGCCTCTTCAGGCAGGCCGAGGTTGAGATAGCATTCCACCAGCCGGTGCAGAGCCTCGGGCGTGTGGCTGGTGGTATCATATTGGTCGATGACCGTGCGGAAACGAATGGCGGCAGCCAGAAAAAGCCCGCGAATCTGATAAAAGCGGCCGATCTCCATTTCCTTGCCGGCAAGGTGATCGCGGGCGAGATCGACCTTCAGCCGGGCATCGGCGGCATAATCGGTGTTGGGGTAGCGGCGGATAAGCTCGCCCAGCGCATCGAGCGCCTGCTGGGTAATCTTCTGGTCCCGCTCCACACCGGTGATCTGCTCGTAATAGCTGACCGCAATCATGTAATAAGCGTAAGGTGCCTCGCGCGACCCAGGATGGAGCGACAGGAACCGCTGCGCCGAGGAAATCGATTCATTGTATTCGCCCGACACGTAATAGGCAAAGCTGCTCATGAGCTGCGCGCGGCGCGCCCATACCGAATAAGGGTGCTGGCGCTCCACTTCATCAAACTGCGCCGCTGCAAACTTGTACTGGCGGCGGTCCAGCGTATCCTTGGCCACGTTGTAGAGCGTCTCCACATCGCGGGCGATATAGGCTTGGTCTTTTTTGCCCTTGTTGCTGGCGCAGCCGGCAAGCGCCAGGCTGGCAAGGAGGACAAGACCCGAAATACGCAGCGTTCTTGCAATCATGCCTTTGCTCTAGCGCAAGCCGGGCCGGCGTGCCAGTGCCCTGCCACTTGTAGCGGGTCCGGATAACGGCAGCCGCGCCAGTGCCTGCCAAGGCCCGTCCAGCCAGCGCCACAGCTCCAGCGCCACCACCCGGCTGCCGGCCGGCAGCACCGCCACGCCGAGCCCGGCTGCGGTGGCCCGCGCCACGCTCGCGCTCACCTTGTTCTGGATGGTGACATGGGGGTGCGGGCGGCCACGGTCCGCCGCCCCCAGCAGCCCGGTGAAACACTCCACCAGCCGCTCCCGCAGCGCCTCCAGCGCTGGACAGTCGATGCGCAAGGCCACGCCGGTCTCGTCTGCCCGCCAGCGCGCGGCAACAAGGGCCAGCGGCGGCGTTTCCCGCGCCAGCCGGGCGAGGCTGCGCCGCACTTCGGGCTCGGCGCTGCCGGGCAGCTGGCGGATAAGGCTGAGATGCGCCGGAACCCGGTTCAATGCCGGCGGGTAATGGGTGCGGCGCAAGCCCTCCAGCCACCCCTGTGTGGCCGGATCCAGGCCTGCTGTGATGATCAGTGCGCGCGGGTCGGCGTTCACAGATCCTGCGGGCGCCGCCGGATGACCAGGTTGCGGATCTCGGTCATGTCTTCCATCGCAAAGCGCACGCCCTCGCGGCCAAGGCCGGAATCCTTCACCCCGCCATAGGGCATGTTATCCACGCGGTAGCTGGGCACATCGTTCACCACCACGCCGCCGACATCGAGCACATCCCAGCATTTAAGCATATGGAACAGGTCGCGGGTGAACACGCCCGCCTGCAGCCCGAACTTGCTATCATTCACCATCGCCAGTGCCTCGTCGAAATCATCGAAGCGAGTGAGGCAGGCGACCGGGCCGAAAGCCTCTTCGGTGTTCAGCTTTGCATCCCGGGGCACGCCCTCCAGCAAGGTGGCTTCCAGCATCGCGCCTTCGCGACTGCCGCCGCACAGCAGCGTGGCGCCGGCATCCCGTGCTTCGGTAATCCAGCGGTCGAGCCGGGCGGCCTCTTTCACGTCGATCATCGGGCCGACAAAGGTCTCTTCATCGGCCGGGTTGCCGGCGATGAGCTTTTTGGTGGCGGCCACCAGCTGCTCGCGGAAAGCCTCGTAAACATCGGTGTGCACCAATATGCGCTGCACGCCGATGCAGGACTGGCCGGACTGGTAGAAGGCGCCGAACACGGTGCGGTCCACCGCATCCTCAAGGTCCGCATCGCGGTCGATGATCACGGCGGCATTGCCGCCGAGCTCCAGCACCACCTTCTTCTTGCCGGCGCGGGCTTTCAGATCCCACCCCACATCGGGCGATCCGGTGAAGGAGAGCAGCTTGAGCCGGGGATCGGTGGTGAACAGGTCCGCCCCCGAGCGGTGCGCGGGCAGGATGGAAAAGGCGCCCGGCGGCAGGTCGGTCTCGGCCAGCACTTCGCCGATGATGAGCGCACCCAGCGGCGTGCGGCTGGCAGGCTTCATCACGAACGGGCAACCCACCGCAAGCGCGGGCGCGATCTTGTGGGCCGCAAGGTTCAAGGGAAAATTGAACGGCGACACAAAGCTGCACGGGCCGATGGGAACCCGCTTCCACATGCCCTGATAGCCGCGTGCACGCGCCGAAATGTCGAGCGGCTGCACTTCGCCGGTCATCCGCACGCTTTCTTCGGCCGCAATCCGGAAGGTGTCGATCAGCCGGCCCACCTCGCCGCGCGAATCGCGGATCGGCTTGCCGGCTTCGATGCACAGCGCTTTCGCCAGCTCGTCCGCGCGCTCGGTAAAGCGGGTCACGCAGTGCGCCAGCACTGCCCGTCGCTCATAGGCCGCCATCCGCGCCATCGGCTCGGCCGCTTCCACGGCAGCGGCGATACCGCGGTCGATGGTGGCGGCATCGGCCAGCGCCACCCGGGTCGCGACCTTGCCGGTGTATTTGTCGGTGACCTCAAGGTCGGTGTTCGGCTGCTCGGCCCGGTTGGCCACATACAGCGGCCAACTCGCTCGCATTTCCGTCATCGGATCCCTTCCCCGTTCAAACCTTCAGCACGATCTTGCCGGTGGCC
>JBBQIP010000183.1:0-4849 GCA_038325045.1 Sphingomonadales bacterium | reverse complement strand
TGCCCCCGCCACCCTGCCAGGCCCGCCGCTGCTGCAGGCGGCCGCGCTGGACTATGGGGAAAGCTGGCCCGTGCCCATTTCGGACGGCCCGGCCGGCCCGGCCGGGCTGCCGCTGCCCGCAGCCCCCGCAGCTCCGGTCCCGCTGCGCTGGCAGCTGGCACGGATGCCGGTTCAATTGGCCGCTCCTGCACCGCCCGCCCCGCACCAGCTGGCCGCCGTTGAGCCACTTCCTTCCCCCTTGCCCGCAGCTGCTCCCGCACCCGCGCCCGAAGCCGCGCGCCCTCCCACCCCCGCAGCGCCGGGCGTGCTGGCAGAGGCGGGCTATGAGCGGCTGCGCCAGGGCAACCGGCGCGAGGCCGCCCGGCTGTTCGAAGCCGCCCTTGCAGCCGACCCTGAAGCACAAGACCCGCGCGCGACCGTCTGGCGCCGCGAGCTCGGCGCCCTCAAGCGCCGCTGGCGGGCAGAAACCTTCGTGCTTCTCCGCAACTCGCCCGCCGATCCCACGGCCGGTCTGGTCGCCGGCCCGGTGCTCGGCGCCAGCCAGACCGGCGCCTCCCTCAGCTACACCCCCGCCCCACTCTCCCGCCGCCCGGTCTCGGTGGTAGCGCGGCTGAACGGCGCCATCACCAGCTCGGGCAGCGCCGATCCACGCACCAGCCAGGCCGCCTTCGGGGTGCGCTGGCAGCTCACGCCGGGGCTGGCAATCACCGGCGAACGATTGGTCGCAGTGGGAGAGTTCGCCCGCAACGACTGGCTGCTGCGCGTAAGCGGCGGCACCAGCCGCTCCCTCGCACTCGCCGGCCGCAATACACAGCTCGATGCCTATGGCGAAGCCAGCCTCATCGGCAACGGCGACATGGTGGCCGCCGGCCAGACCCGCGGCCTGGTGCCAGTGTGGAACCGCAAAAGCCTCAGCGTCTCAGCCGGCCTCGGCGGCTGGGGCGCAGTACAACGCGTGGCCGATCTCACCACCGGCCGGCTGGATATCGGCCCAAGCGCCGTAGTGCGACTGAACCAGGGAAGACTAGCCCTCGAACTCGCCGCAGACTGGCGCCAACGCGTCGCCGGTGATGCCGATCCGGGGTCGGGACCAGTGGTCACCCTCAGCACGGCTTTCTGATTCGAAGTACGGCCTCCGGCGGCTGGGGCCACAGGCCCCAGACCCCATATTGTTGGCGATTATACCGTTTGGAAATTGGCGCTTTCAGATCGTCGCGATTTGCTGCCATTCAGCGGACGGTCCGACCTTCGCCCGCGGTCTGCGCGCCCAGCAAGACAAAAGCCGGCATTGAAATCAGGGCGTAATTTCCCCGGCGTCCATGCAGAACGAACGATTTAGCGTGCTCCCGCTTCCGATCAGCCAGGCGAACGGCTTAACCATGCTCAACTCTTCATCCTCCCCGCCGTCAATATTTCCACGGATCGGAGGGCTTACATGGTCGGCAAATTGGAAACCATGGCGCGCTCCCGGCGGCTGCGCCTCGCCGCAGCGGTCAGCATGGCCGCTCTCGGCCTCTGGGCCTTCGCGCCCTATGTGGCCAATGAAGTGGGCGGCGAAGCCTGGGTCAATGCCCCGCTCACCCGGATCAGCTCCCCCATCGCCGGCACAGTCACCACAGCCCTGCCAGCCCCCGGTGCGCATCTCCCACAGCCTCGCACGGCAGTGCTGGTCAAGGCCCGTACTCTTGATACCGGCGAGCTCGGCGCTCTTCTCGATCAGCGGGCAGCCATGCAGGCCGGGCTGGAACTTGGCGAGCGCCAGCTGGCCGAAATCGCGGCCGCAGACCAGCGATTGATCGGCCGTGCCGGGCGCTTCGAAAGCGCCTCCGTGGCTCGGCTTGTGGCGACCACCGAGGCCGCCCGCGCCGATACCGAAGCCTGCACCGCCGAGGCACGCGAAGCCCGACAGCAGCTCGCACGCATCGAAACCCTCGCAGCCCGGGGCTTTGCGACCAATGCCACGCAAGACCGGGCGCGCGCCGCCGCCAGCGCCAGCGGATCACGCTGCACAGCCTTTCAGGCGCGGCTGGATGCCAGCCTTGGTGAAACGCGCGCCGCCCGCGACGGCCTGTATCTCGGCGCGTCTGCCCAGGACACGCCTTATGCCGAGCAGCAGCGCGACCGGCTGATGCTGCGCCGGCAAGAGCTTGAAACACTGACCACAGCCGCCCTTGCCCATCTCGCCGAGCTCGCTCGCCGCATCGCCAGTGAGCGCGCCCGGCTGCAGTCGGCAGCCGCCTATCAGGCACAATTGCCGGCAAAGCATATCGTCTGGCGCACCCTGGTATCGCCGGGGCAAAGTGTGGCCAGCGGCGATGCGCTGCTCGAGCTGGCCGATTGCACGCACCGCTTCGTCGAAGTCACCCTGCCCGAACGGCGGATGGAAGCTATGCAACCCGGCGCACCCGCTCAGGTCCGCCTCATTGGCAGCGATGACTGGCTGGAAGGCCGCATCATGGGCATCACTGGCGCCGCCGCCCGGCGCGATGCCGCGCTCGTCGCCGCCGATGACACGGGCCGCGATGCTGGCGCGCTCACCGTCGCCATCGCCCTTCCCGCCACAGCCACAGTCAGCAAAGCCCGGCGCTGCGACATCGGCCGGCTCGCCGAAGTGCGCTTTGCCCGCTGGCGAGGCTGATGCCCGACATTGCGCAGGCCTCGCTCTTGCTCGTGCTGTCGCCGCTGATACTGGTGCTGGCAGGGCTCATCGGCCTGCCGCTTCTGGACCAGTCGAGGCTGCGCACCCGCCTGCTGATCGCTGGCGGGGTCGGCATGATGGCGCTTGTCTATGGCTGGTGGCGGTTGAGCATCACCATCCCATGGAGCGCTCCATGGCCAGCGCTCGGCTTTGCCCTGCTGGTGCTTGCGGTCGAGCTGCTGGGGCATTTCGATTCAGCTATCCTTTATGCAGCCCTGGTCCGCCGCACCGATCGCAGCGCCGAAGCAAATGCCCATGAATCGAGGCTGCGCGACCGCTCCTCCAACAATCTGCCCGCCGTCGATGTCGTCATCGCCACCTACAACGAGCCGCTGGCGGTGCTGGAAAAAACCATCATCGGCGCTCTCGCATTAGACTGGCCCGATGCACGAGTGTGGGTCGCTGATGATGGCAGGCGCGTCTGGCTCAAGGATTGGTGTCTCGCCAAGGGCGCAGGCTATATCATCCGGCCCGACAACGCCCATGCCAAGGCCGGCAATATCAACCACGCGCTGGAGAAAACCGACGCGCCGTTCATGGCCGTCCTCGATGCCGATTTCGTGCCCCAACAAAACTGGCTGATGCGCTGCATGGGCTTCTTCGAAGCACCAGATGTCGGCATCGTGCAAGTGCCGCACAGCTTCTACAATCACGATCCGCTGCAACAAAATCTGGCCATGCGCGATGCCATCCCCGATGATCAGCGCTTCTTCTTCGAAGCCATCATGCCCGGACGCGACGGCTGGGATACGGCCTTTTGCTGCGGCTCCAACGGCATCATCCGACGCGAGGCCATGCACGCCGTCGGCGGCAAGCTTCCCGGTGGCTCGATCACCGAAGACATGCTGCTCACGCTGGTCATGCTGCGCAAGGGCTACATCACCCGCTACCTCAACGAGCCGCTGGCCTATGGTCTTGCGCCGGAAAGCATGACAGCGTTCTTCGTCCAGCGCGCACGCTGGGCGCAAGGCGGCATCCAGCTTCTGTTCCTCAAGGAAGGCCCGCTGGGCCCGGGGCTGCGGCTGCGGCAACGACTGTTCTTCATGCCCACCGCTTGGGCCAGCCAGGCGCTGATGCTGCTGCTGGCGCTGGTCTCGCCGCTCGTCTTTCTGTTCCTGGATGTGCCGCCGCTGGTCGGCGTCACTGCAGAAAGCGCCCTGTTTTTCCTCGTGCCGATGGTGCTGGCCCAGGTCGGCGGCATCGTGCTGCTGGGCCAGGGCCGCTATTTTCCGATCGCCACGCTCGTGCTCGGCACTTTCCAAAGCTTCAAGCTGCTGCCGGTCATCCTCAAAACCCTGTGGCAGCCGCATGGCCACGCCTTTAAAGTCACCCCCAAAGGCAGTGATGCCATCGCCGGCGGCATGGAGCGCGGCATCTTCATCGCCTGCACGGCGCTTATGCTGGCCACCATGGCCGGCCTCGTCATAAACGCCCTGCCCGATTGGCGGATCGTTGCCCAGGGCGCACTGGTGCCCATGGTCGCCTTCTGGGGCGCGCTCAATGTCATCGTATTGTTTCTTGCTGCCATGCTCTGCATCGGCCGCCCCAGCCCGCGCGCCGAAGAACGCTTTGCCATCGACGAGCCGGTTGCCGTCTGGCGGCGCGAAAATGCCACGACGGGGCAATCCGGGGGCCTCGTCTATTGGGCGCGCGGCCTCGACCTGTCGCTCTCGGGTATAGGCGTTGCCGCCGAGGGCGATGCCGACAGCCTCGTTCCCGGCGAGCAGGTCCGTGTCCGCCTCGCCAACGTCGGCACGCTCGAGGGCAAGGTCGCCCGCCGCGCGCGCGGCCTGGTAGGCATCGTCTTTACAGCGTCCGAAAGAGCCCCACGCGATCGCCTGATTGTCCGCCTGTTCACCCGCGGGGCCAATGTCCACCGGGCACAGGCGCCGCTTTGGCAAGTTACCTGGGCGTTGCTCTCACGCATCTGGGCTGCCGACATGGCCAGCCAGACACATATGCCAATAGCACAAGCAGAAGCCTCTCACGAAAAGCTCCCTCCCCAAAGCCTCGCGCTGCCACCTGCGCAAAACGCCCGGCGCAGCGCGACATCGCCTAGACTAGGCACAGGCTGAAAAGCCTCGATACTGGAGGTGGCGCGTCCGGTGGTGTCAATCGGGGGAGCTTCTGGCGCATTTCGCGACATGGCTT
>JBBQIP010000182.1:0-4958 GCA_038325045.1 Sphingomonadales bacterium | reverse complement strand
TTTCGCGCGCTGTTTGCCGAAGGTGCCTTTGCGGCTGCCTTTGTGCCGATGTTCAACCGCCAGATTGGCGAGGACCGGGGCGACCTGACCGCCGCAAGGCGCTTTGCCGAAGATGTTCTGGCGGTGCTGCTGCCGGTGCTGGTGCTGTTTACAGGCGTGATGGTGGTGGCGGCGGGGCCGGTCGTATGGGCGCTGACGGGCGGCTTTCCCGATGCGAGCCCGCAGAAATTTGCGCTGGCGGTGGACTTTACCCGGCTCACCTTCCCCTATCTGGCGCTTATCAGCCTGGTGTCGCTGATGGGCGGGATATTGAACTCGCTCGGCCGTTTCTGGGTGAATGCGGCGGCGCCCATTCTTTTGAACCTGGTGCTGATTGCGGGGATGTTGCTGAGCGCGGGCGGGGGTGATGTGACCACCGCGCGGGTGCAGGCGCTGTGCGTGTCGCTGGCCGGTGTTACGCAGTTTTTGTGGCTGTTCTGGGCCTGCCTGCGCGCCGATGTGCGGCTGCGGCTGCGCTGGCCGGTGCTGGGCGAAAAGGTGCGGGGGTTGCTGAGACTGATCTTGCCGGCAGCGCTGGGTGCGGGCGCGGTGCAGATAAACCTGTTGATCTCGACCGCTCTGGCGGCGCGGTTTCTGCCCGAAGGGGCGGTGTCCTACCTTTATTATGCGGACCGGCTGAACCAGCTGCCGCTCGGCATCATCGGCATTGGCGTAGGCACCGCGCTGCTGCCGGCGCTTTCGCGCCAGCTGGGCGAGGGGCGCGACGACGTGGCGCTGAAAACCCAGAACCGCGCGATAGAGCTGGCGCTGCTGCTCACGCTTCCAGCTGCGGCGGCGCTGGCGGTATCTGCGCTGCCTATCATCCATGGCTTGCTCGAATATGGCGCGTTCCGGGCAGAGGATGCGCGGGCAACGGCGGCGGCGCTGGCGGCGTTTTCGCTGGGGCTGCCGGCCTATGTGCTCATCAAGGTGCTCGCGCCCGGCTTTTATGCGCGGCAGGATACCAGCACGCCGGTGCGGATCGCGGTGGGATCGATGCTGGTGAACCTTGCCGGCAATCTGCTGCTGGTATGGCCGCTGGCGCATGTGGGCATTGCGCTTTCCACCGCCATTGCCGCCTGGGTGAATGCTGCAGCACTTTATGTGGTGCTGAAGCGCCGGGGGCAGTTTGTGGCGGATGCCCGGTTGCGGCGGCTGTTGCCGCGCATGCTGGCGGCGGTGGCGGTGATGGTGGCGGTGCTGCTGGGGCTTGGGTCTGTGGTGGCGGCGCTGCTGGCTGGCGGACTGGCGGACCGGGTGGTGGCGCTGGCGGTTCTTATTGGTGGCGGCGGGCTGGCCTATGCGCTGGCGGCGCGGCTGTTCGGGGTGTTCACGCTGGCCGAGCTCAAGGCGCAATTCAGGAGGGAGCGGGCATGAACCGCGTATTTTCGGGCATCCAGCCCACCGGCAACCTGCATCTGGGCAATTATCTGGGGGCGATTCGCAACTGGGTGGCGATGCAGGACAGCCATGAATGCCTGTTCTGTGTGGTGGATCTGCACGCGATTACCGTGGCGCAGGACCCGGCAGCGCTCCGCGCCGGTATCCGCGAGATGACCGCTGCCCTGCTGGCAGCCGGGCTGGACCCGGCGCGTTGCATCCTGTTCAACCAGAGCGCGGTGAGGGTGCATGCCGAGCTGGCATGGGTGCTGATGTGTACGGCGCGGGTTGGCTGGCTGAACCGGATGACCCAGTTCAAGGAAAAATCGGGCAAGGACCGCGAGGGGGCGAGCGTGGGGCTGTACACCTATCCGGTGCTGCAGGCGGCCGACATATTGGCCTATCGCGCAAGCCATGTGCCGGTGGGGGAGGACCAGAAGCAGCATCTGGAGCTGGCACGCGACATTGCGGCCAAGTTCAACACCGATTTTGCGACCGAGCTGTTCGTGCTGCCCGAGCCGGTGATTCAGGGGCCGGCGACGCGGGTGATGAGCCTGCGCGATGGCAGCGTCAAAATGTCCAAATCAGACCCCAGCGATGCCAGCCGGATAAACCTGACCGACGATGCCGATACGATTGCCCAGAAGATCAAGCGGGCGAAGACCGATGCCGAGCCGCTGCCGCATGAAGCGGCCGGGCTGGCCGGGCGGCCGGAGGCTGCCAATCTGGTGGCTATATTCTCGGCATTGACCGGTGACAGCGTGGCCGAAGTGCTGAAAACCCATGGCGGCCAAGGCTTTGGCAGCTTCAAGCCGGCGCTGGCCGAGATCATGATAGCCACGCTGGCGCCGATCAACGAGCGCTTCAAGGCGCTGCGCACCGACCATGCGGCGTTGGATGCGGTGCTGGCCGACGGCGCCGCGCGGGCGCGGGCGATTGCCGAGCCGGTTCTGGCCGATGTGCATCGCGCGGTTGGATTGAGCGTATGATATATTAATATGGTGGTAGCGGCTGGTCGGAAATTCAGAACCGATTAACGTGCGGTGGGCTAGCGATTAGGCTATTGGGCAATTGCGTTGCAGTTCGGGCGTGGAGTTGAAGATGCAGACGATCAAGATCCTTCTACCATTGGCGCTGGTGACAGTGATGGCCGGCTGCGCGCCGACCTTCGAGGCTCGCGTGGCGCGCTTTCAGCAACTGCCGCCACCATCGGGCCAGACGTTTACCATCGAGCCGCGCGACAAGGAAAATGTCGGCGGGCTGGAGTTCGCGACTTATGCCAGCTTGGTGCGCCAGAAGCTGATTGCAAGCGGTTATAGCGAAGCGCCGGCTGGCCAGGCGGCGTTGACCGTGATGCTCGATTACACAGTGGGCCCGCCGCGCGAGAAGGTGCAGAGCCGGCCTGGCTGGGGTGGCGGCTGGGGCGGCTTCGGCCCCGGTTTCGGCCCCGGTTTCGGCGGCTGGGGGCCCTATTGGGGCGGCGGCGGCTTCGGCGGCTGGGGCGGCGGCTTTGGTGGCTGGGGCGGCGGCTTCGGTGGCTGGGGCGGCGGCTTCGGCAATGATGTCTATTCGGTGACCCAGTACGACAGCAAGCTGGCGATGAAGATCGTGCGCGCCGCAGACAATCAGAGCGTTTTTGAAGGCCGTGCCGAAACGGTGAGCGGCTCCAACAACCTCACCCAGCTGGTACCAAATCTGGTGAAGGCAATTTTTGCCAATTTCCCGGGCAACAGCGGCGAGACGGTGCGGGTGAAGTTCGACCCTACCAAGCCTGATCTCGCACCCACGGTGCGCCCCGGCCGGTAAGGACAGTTAACCGGCGCTGCCGAGGCGGCGCCGGCCTGACTGGCGCGGCCGTGTTTACTGCGGCGGCACTTCCTCTTCCACGCCCATGCGGTTGGTGCGGTCGGCCGCCCAGGCATCCACCTGCCGCCGGTTGCAGCCGATCATGCCGCCCGAGCCGATGGCCGAGCAGCTGCCGATCGAGCCGCCGGCGCCGCCCGAAGCATCTCCCAGCAGCAGGTTGCGATTCGATTCAAAGGGGCTGACCCGGCGCTCGGCCTGGCGCAATTTGGGCGGAATCCGGTAAATTTCCGATTCGGGTAGCCGCACGCAGACCACAATCTCATCAGCGGACGTGGGTTTTGGGCAATCCTCGGTGCCGAACACCGTGACCATGCGCTGGCGCGGCTGGGTACCATCGGCGGCCGTATCGACAGTCTTGAGTGTGGAGGCCGTGGCGCCCTCCGGCTCGGCAACAAGCGTGGTTGTGCTGCGCTGCGGCCGAGGCGCTTCCGTGCCGGGCAGAGGCGGACCCTTTATCGGCCGCTCGGCGAGCGGCGGCCTCATCTGAGGCGGTTCGGTCGATGTGGTTTGTGCCAGTGCCGGAATCGCTGCGGCGGCTAGCACCAGCATCACAAAAGCCCGCATTCCAGCACTCCCGTTCCGGTAGAACTCATGGTTTAATGCATCATTGCGGCTCGGCAAACAGCCAATATGCCGGTGCGGCTTCAGCTCCGGTCGATGTGCATGGAATAGGTGAACAGCTCGGCGGGGTGCGAGGAGACCGATATCTCGACAATCCGGCCGCGTTCATCGCGGTAGATGCGCACGATCCTGAGCACCGGCGCGCGGCGGGGGATGCCGAGCGCCAGCGCCTCCTGGCTGCCGGCGGCAGCAGCGTTGATGTTCTGGATGACCTGGCCGATGCGAAACCCGCCGAGCTCGCCCAGCTGCTTGAACAGGGTGAGCGGGCCCGTCTTGAGCGCAGGTACATGGCCCGATAGATCCGGATGGATATAGACATCGGTCGCGGCGATTGCGGCGCCGCCGGGCGAAATGCGGCGCAGCCCGTAGAGATGGTGCCACGGGCTGCCATCGACCACACCGAGCTCTTCCGCGCGGGCACCGGTGAGCGTTACCAGGCCCCTGTCTTCGAAGCTGAACTGCGAATCGGCTGCATATTGCAGCAGCTCGCCAAGATCGCTCAGCGGCTGGCGCAGCCGCTGGGTAGCACCTGAAACAATGCTTCCCGACCCGCGGCGGCGGCTGATCAGCCCCTCTGCCTGCAGCCGTCGCAGCGCCTCGCGCACGGTAAAGCGGGAGATGCCGTAGCGGGCGCATAGCATGGTCTCGGTCGGCAGCTGGGCGCCTTCGCCAAACTCGCCAGCTTTGATGGATGCGCGCAGATCGGCCGCCACCTGCGCGTAGCGCGGCTCGCGGCTGCTGGCCGGCACCATCATATCGGGCTTGATCCTGCTTTCCCCACTATTGGCGTATCTTGATTGATTGCGCGTATCACCGCAAGAAGTCCGGACAAATTTGCGGGTCCGGCCAAGGGAAAGCCATGAACGCCACCCAGAAGTTGCTGGATTTTGCCCACCAGCCGCTGGCGCCCCCCGCGCCCGTGCGCGTGGCGCTGCTGATGCTTATCGAGGATACGCTGGCGATGGGCATGGCGGGCTCCACCGCACCCGGCGCGAGCGGCGTGCGGGCCGCTGCCGCGCGCTGGGGGGCGGGCTCCGCCGTGCCGGTGCTGG
>JBBQIP010000181.1:0-5200 GCA_038325045.1 Sphingomonadales bacterium | reverse complement strand
CATTATGGCGTGTTTCAGCTGAACGACGACTGGAGCGACAGCTTTTCCACGCAGTTGCGGGTGAGCTACAATGATTATGTGCGGTTGCAGGTGCCGTTCAACGGCCGCGATTTCGGCCAGTTCCAGGTGTGCAACCGCGATGGCGCCACCATCGGCTCCGGCACGGCCACCGTGCCAAGCTGCCCGGCGGGCGTGACGCGCACACAATTTGGCCCCGACAATGCGCGCCAGGCCAATGAGCTGTCGGTCAAGTCGCTGGGCATCGAGTTTCAGGCGCAGCTGAAGATGAACAACCACACAGTGAAGTTCATTGCCGAGCGGCGCGGGCAGGATGTGAACAATTTGTTTGCGCAGAATGTGTCGGGCGTGTTCCGCTTCGACTCGCTCACCGACCTTGAAAACCGGCGTGCCAACCAGCTGGTGTTTTCCACCCCGCTGCGCGGCGATATCAACACGGTGGCGGCCATTTTCCAGAACAACTTCTTCACCTTCGGCTTGCAGGACACATGGGATGTCAACGACGCGCTGACGCTGACGGCGGGCTTTCGCTGGGATGTGTATGAGACCCCCAGCCGGCCGGTGCTCAACCAGGACTTTGTCAACCGCTACGGCTTCAGCAACGCCGAGACGCTGAGCGGCCGCACATTGTTTCAGCCGCGCGTGGCGGCGCAATGGCGCGCGAACGACCGGCTGAACATCCGCGCCAGCGCCGGGCTGTTTGGCGGCGGCGGGCCGTTGGTGTGGATCGGCAACAGCTTCTCCAACCCGGGGCCGCTGCTCGGCACCGCGACCGTCACCCGCACCGCCACCGGCGGGTTCACCGTGTCAGGGCTCAACCCGACGCTGTCGGCTGCCGACCAGCAGATTATCGGGGCGGCCGCGCTCAACAATGTGTCGGGCGGGCCGGGCATTCCGGCGGCGCTGCGCAACGCGCTGCTGGCGGGCGGCGCGGGGGCGAGCAATGTCAACATGCTGGACCCCAATTTCCGCATCCCGTCCACCTGGCGGGCGACTGCCACCTTTGATTATGCGGCCAATCTGGGCGCGCTGGGCGATGACTGGAATTTGGGCGGCGACATCATCTGGTCCCGCGTCAAGGATGCGCTGACCTATGTGGATCTGCGCTCGGTGCGCAACACCGTGCAGGCGACACTGCCCGACGGGCGGCCGCGCTACCAGGCCTCGTTTGGCGGCGCGACCAGCCCCAACCAAGACCTGCTGGTGACCAACACCGACCTTGGCTATAGCTGGAACCTGGTGGCGCGCTTCGACAAGCGCTGGGACAGCGGCTTTTTCCTGAACGGCGCCTACACCTGGCAGCGCGCCAGGGACGTGAACGCGCTGACCTCGTCCACCGCCGGGTCCAACTATGCCAATGCGGCCTCGATCGACCCCAATCTGGCGTCTTATGGCACGTCCAACTATCAGATCGACAACCAGTATCGGCTGAATGTGGGCATGGACAAGAAGCTGTTTGGCGACAACAGCACCCGCATCGAGCTGTTCTTCGTCAGCCGCTCGGGCCAGCCCTACAGCTTCACCTTCACCGACCTGACCACCCAGCGATCGGCCGTTTTTGGCACCGCGGGCGTGGCCACCGGCGCCAACAACGCCACCACCACGCGCGCGCAATCCTATGTGCCGCGCGTGGATTCGATCACCGCCGACAGCCTGGTGGCCTATGCGCCGGGCTTTGATTTCGCCGGCTTCCAAAACTTCGTCCAGAACAGCCCGCTTGCTGAATTCCAGGGCCAGATTGCACCCAAGAACATTGGCCGGTCGCCGCGCTTCAACAAGCTCGATTTGTCGGTGCGCCAGGAACTGCCGTTTGTGTTTGGCGGCAAGTTCGAGGTGTTTGGCGACATGGAGAATGTGCTCAATTTCGTGAACAGCAGCTGGGGCAGCCTGCGGCAGGTGCCGTTCCCCTATTTCGGCGAGCTGGTTACGGTCACCTGTACGGGTACGACATCGGTAACCGCACCGTGCACCCAATATCTCTATGCCAACCGCGGGGGTGCGGCTCCTTTTGCACCGCCGCCACAGCCCGCGCAGCTCGCCGGGCTCTGGACGCTGCGGGTGGGGGCACGCGTCCGCTTCTAAGATCAGCGGGGCGGTCGGGGAAACTGGGCCGCCCTGCCCCGTTTTCAGTCCACCGGCACGCCCGGCCGCTCCAGTGCGGTGCGGATGACGAAGCTGGTCTTCACGCTCTCCACATTGGGGGCAGGCGTGAGCGAGGAGGTAAGGAAGCGCTGGAACTCCTGCAGGTCGTGCGCCACCACTTTCAGCAGGAAATCAATCTCCCCGTTCAGCATATGGCATTCGCGCACCGGGGGGAGGGCGGCGCAATGCGCCTCGAACGCCTCAAGATCGGCCTCGGCCTGGGATTTGAGGCTGACCATTGCATAAACGGTGATGCCATAGCCCAGCGCCTGCGCATCCAGCTCGGCGTGATAGCCCTTGATGGTGCCGTTTTCCTCCAGCGCGCGCACCCGGCGCAGGCAGGGCGGCGCAGTAAGCCCCGATCGCTCGGCAAGCTCCACATTGGTCATCCGGCCGTCGTTCTGCAGGTTGCGTAAAATAATCCGGTCGACATCGTCGATCGGCAGTCTTGAACGGTGCACGTTTATAACTCCGTAACATAAACTTCGGCCTGCTAGATAAGATTATTGCGCTGTTTGGCAAGGCATGTTTCGGCAAACTGAAGGTCGCCCGGGCTGATTTCCAGGGCTGGATATTCGGCTGCCGGGCGCTACTTAGGGGTTTATAGAAGCAGTTTCGGAGCAAGTGCATGAGCGAGGCCAAGGCGACAAAGTTGTTGATCATCGGGTCGGGGCCGGCGGGTTACACCGCTGCTGTCTATGCGGCGCGGGCAGCGTTGTCTCCGGTGCTGGTGGCGGGAATCCAGCCGGGCGGCCAGCTTACCATCACCACCGAGGTGGAGAATTGGCCCGGAGATACTAGCGTGCAGGGCCCCGAGCTGATGGAGCGGATGGCCGCCCAGGCCCGCCATGTGGGTGCAGAGCTGGTGAATGATGTGGTGACCAGCGTGGACCTGTCACGCCGGCCGTTCCGGGTGGAGGCGGATTCAGGGGCCGTGTGGCTCGCGGAAACGCTGGTGATTGCCACCGGCGCCAGCGCGCGCTGGCTTGGCTTGCCGGGCGAAACCCGGCTGCGCGGCTTTGGTGTTTCGGCCTGCGCGACCTGCGACGGGTTTTTCTTCCGTGGCAAGACCGTGGCGGTGGTCGGTGGCGGCAACACGGCGGTGGAAGAGGCGCTGTTCCTCACCAATTTTGCCACCCGCGTGCACCTGATCCACAGGCGCGGCGAGCTGCGGGCAGACAAGACCAACCAGGCAAGGCTGTTCGCCAACCCAAAGATCGAGATGCACTGGCACGCCGAGGTGAGCGATGTGCTGGGCGAGGGCGGGGTCGATACCGTGGAGCTGACCGATACGCGTGATGGCTCGGTCCGCCAGCTGGCGGTCGATGGGCTGTTCGTGGCGATTGGCCATGTACCCGCGACCGGGCTGTTTGCCGGCCAGCTGGAAATGGACGAGGAGGGCTATCTGCTGAAAGCGCCCGATTCGACCGCTACCACGGTGCCGGGCGTGTTCGCTGCCGGTGATGTGACCGACAAGGTTTTCCGTCAGGCGGTCACTGCCGCCGGCATGGGCTGCATGGCGGCGCTGGAGGCCGAACGTTTTCTCTCGCACGGCGTGGCAGCCGAGCGTTGGGTTAACGTAGCCGCCTGAACGGCAAGTAGCGGGGGGAGGCGATGGCGCTGGATTGGGAAAGGCTGCGGCTGTTCGAAATCGTGGCCGAAGCGGGCAGCTTTACCGAAGCCGCGCGACGCCTGCACATGAGCCAGCCCGCCCTTTCCCGCCAGATTGCGACGCTGGAAGACGAGCTTGGCGCCAAGCTGTTCCACCGCCATGCGCGCGGGCTGGCGAGCACGCATGAGGGCGAGCAGTTGCGCGCCGCCACCCATGACATGCAGGACCGGCTGGAGCGGGCGCGGCTGGCCATCGATGCCTCGCGCGACCGGCCGACGGGGGAGATAAGGCTCACCACCACGGTCAGCTTCGGCTCCACCTGGCTGGCTCGTCAGCTGGGCGAGTTTCTCGATCTGTATCCCGATATTTCGATCAAGCTGATCCTGACCGACGAGGACCTTGATCTCGCCAAACGCGAAGCCGATGTCGCCATCCGCTTTCACCCGCCGCTGCAGACCGAGCTGGTGCAAAAGCCGTTGTTCGCGATCCGCCACTATCTGTGCGCTTCGCCGGCCTATCTGGACCGGCACGGCGCGCCCGCCAGCATCGCCGATCTCGACCGGCACCGGTTGATAGCCTACGGCGCTTCGGCACCCGATGTGCTGAAGGGCATCAACTGGGCGCTGGCGCTCGGCCATGAATCCGCGCCCCGGATGCCGGCTCTCGCCATCAACAACAGCCACGGCGCGCTGCAGGCGGTGGAAGCCGGTGCCGGCATTGCAGCGCTTCCCACCTATCTCATCCGTTTTTCGGGGCGCGTGCAGATTGTTTTGCCGCAGATCGAGGGGCCGGTGTTTCGTACCTATTTCGTTTATCCGGCCGAGCTGCGCGGATCGCTCAGGGTTGCGGCGCTCCGCGATTTTCTGAGCGAGCGAATGACCGCTGCAAACCTCGATATCGACCGCGACGCTCTATCCAGTTAGCGGTGCGCGAGGCCAATAACGGCCCAGCGCCATGCAGCCAGTGCATAGCTGCATTGCTATTTCATGTGCTGCTCAAATGTTCGGGCAGCGCTCATATATCAGTCTGTCGCTGCTGAAAGGCAGCACTGCATCCGGTCAAGGCACCCCCCCCGCCAGCCGGATGCGGAACCGCTCCCGCGCTCCCCCGCTTGCGGACGGTTCCGGCCTGACCATTGCCGCTCCACCCCCCCCGGAGCCCCTTTGGTCAGGCCCCTTATCAAGGGCCGGGCCGGCGCGATGCTGGCCCGGCCCTTTTTTTGTGCCTGAAGATTGGCCGATAAAGCACCTCATTGGCAGCGGCGTCGCGATGGGCTAGGCGATTGCGGCACCGGGCCGGGCCTGTAGCTCAGCGGTTAGAGCTGGCCGCTCATAACGGCTAGGTCGGGGGTTCGAATCCCTCCGGGCCCACCGGTCGCGGTTTTCCCCCATCTGGGGTTTTAGGATCCTGAACTGACTCAGATGCTTG
>JBBQIP010000180.1:0-5223 GCA_038325045.1 Sphingomonadales bacterium | reverse complement strand
GGATAGCGCCGGGCGGGTGCTGGTGGCCGAGCGGCCGGCGGGGAAGCCGATGGCGGGGCTGTGGGAATTTCCCGGTGGCAAGATCGAGGTGGGCGAGACTCCGCAAGTGGCGCTGGCGCGCGAGCTGGACGAGGAGCTGGGGGTGCGCGCGGCGGACGCGGTGCCGATAAGCTTTGTGAGCCATGGCTATGCCGAGTTTCACCTGTTGATGCTGCTGTACGGAGTGCGGCTATGGGCCGGCACGCCGGAGCCGAGGCTGGGGCAGCGGTTGGACTGGGTGGCGGCAGAAGCGCTGGAGCGGCTGGCGATGCCGGCGGCCGATGTGCCGCTGCTGCCTGCGATAAGGCGGTTTGTGGCGGGCGGATGACATTGCATGGCTGCGGGGCTGCGGCTATGCGCTGGGGCGCCGGGCGAGCGGCATCTAGACAACAGGGCGGGCGGGCATGAAGATTCTGGCGGGCAACGGCAATCCGGAACTGGCCCAGGCGATTGCCGGCTATCTCGACATGGCGTTGACCAAGGCTTCGGTGCGCCGCTTTGCCGATGAGGAGATATTCGTCGAGGTGCACGAGAATGTGCGCGGCGAGGATGTGTTCGTGGTGCAGCCGACGGCGGCGCCGGCAAACGATAACCTTATGGAATTGCTGATCTGCATCGATGCGCTGCGGCGGGCTAGCGCCAAGCGGATCACCGCCGTGGTGCCCTATTTCGGCTATGCGCGGCAGGACCGCAAACCCGGGCCGCGCACGCCGATATCCGCCAAGCTGGTGGCGAACCTGATTACCACCGCGGGCGCCGACCGGGTGCTTTCGGTCGATCTCCATGCCGGGCAGATCCAGGGGTTTTTCGATATTCCGACCGATAATCTTTATGCGGCCCCGGTGATGGCGAGCGATATCCAGACCCGGCTGGGGACGGACAACATCATGGTCGTATCCCCCGATGTGGGCGGCGTGGTGCGCGCCCGCGCGCTGGCCAAGCGGCTGGGCAATGCGCCGCTGGCGATTGTGGACAAGCGCCGCGACCGGGCGGGCGAATCGGAAGTGATGAACATCATCGGCGATGTGCGCGGGCGCTACTGCGTGCTGGTGGATGATATTGTCGATTCGGCCGGCACGCTGTGCAATGCGGCGGCCGCGCTTATCGAGGCCGGGGCCAAGGGCGCGACCGCCTATGTGACCCACGGCGTGCTTTCAGGCGGCGCAGTGGCGCGGGTGGAAGGATCGGCGCTGACCGAGCTGGTGGTGACCGATTCGATTGCCCAGCTGGCGGCGGTGCGCGATGCCAAGAAAATCAGGCGGATAACCATCGCGCCGCTGCTGGCGGAAGCGATGCGGCGGACCAGCGAGGAAAGCTCGGTAAGTTCGCTGTTCGATTAGGCCGGTTTGCGCCCCGGCAGCGGCTGGACAATTGGCGCGCGGCGGGCTTCACTGGTGCACCAAAGCCTTTTCCCACGCGCGCGGGGCTGATGGCGCCGCGCGTGATTGTTCAGGCCAGAGGGGATATTGCCATGCAGACCGGCGCAGACCTGACCACCCAGTTTCGGCACGGCGTGCTGCCGCAGACCAGCGCCGAGGAGTTTTCGCGGCAGGAATTCGTGAAAAGCCTGAAGTTTCATCTGGCGGCCAAGGTTTCGCCGGGAAACCAGAGCGCTTTCGAGGCGCGCGCCAAACCGGCGTTTGTGAAGGAGCAGGGCAGCGCGCCCGAGAGCTACGGCGATATCCGCCGCGCCATGCGCGACGAGCCCTATTACAACTTCTGGAGCGCACTGCTGCGCAACAGCCAGGAGATGATGTGGCGATCGGTGCAGATTCCGGTGGAGCGGCAGCTGCCGGCGCTTATCGAGGCCAGCCGCGGGCGCATGGGTGGCGGCTCGCTGCGGCTAGACCCGTCGCTTGAAATTCCGCGCTATCACCGCAGTGTCGATATCCATTGCATGCCGGGCGGCTATCATAGCGAATTTGCTGCCGATGATGTGGCCAATGGTGCGCTGTATGACACCGCTGTCTATATCTATGCGATGGGCCGGATGGGGCCGCTCAACAGCGATATCGGCGATACGCTGATTGCCTGGATAAAGGAAAAGCACCCGGATTTCCGGCCCCGCCGCATTCTCGACATGGGCTGCACCGTTGGCCATTCCACCCTGTCTTACTGCGATGCCTGGCCGGAGGCGGAGGTGCATGCGATCGATGTGGGGGCGCCGGTGCTGCGCTATGCCCATGCGCGGGCGGATTCGATGGGCAAGACCGTGCACTTCAGCCAGCAGAACGCCGAGGCGACCGATTTCGAGGACGGCTATTTCGACCTGATCGTGAGCCATATTCTGGTGCATGAAACCAGCAATGCAGCGATCCGGCGGATCATGCGCGAGTGCAACCGGCTGCTGGCGCCGGGGGGCTTTGCCATCCATGCCGAAACCCCGCCCTACCGCGACCTGCCAGCCTATGATGCCTTCATGCTGGATTGGGACACGCGCAACAACAACGAGCCCTATTGGGGTGCCAGCCACGAGATAAAGGCGGCCGAGATTGCCGCTGAAACCGGTTTTGACCCGTCCAAGGCGTTCGAGGCCTATCAGCCCAGTGCCTTTGAGGCTGCCGAGCGGCGCACCAAGGTGTTTCAGGGGGGTGATTTTGGCGGTGGCGGGGCGTGGTGGCTCTGGGGTGTGCAGAAGTGACCGACCATGGCCGATAAGATAAGCCTGCAGAAGAAGGCGCGCGGCGAACGCCCGAGCTATTTTGCCGACCCGGCGATCGACAAGACGCTTTCAATCACCATCGCGCTGGCCGGCGAGGTGGCGGTGATGCGCGACCGGATCGACACCATGGAGCGGCTGGCCGAGGCCGGGCTGGCGCCGACGCGGGCGGCGGTTGACGGTTTTGTGCCCGATGCGGCGGTGCGCGCCGAGCGCGATGCCTGGCGCGACGGTTTTCTGGATACGGTGCTGCGGATCGTGCACCAGGAGCGTGAGGAGCTGGAGCAGCGCGCCGCCGATGCCCGGCCCTATGACGAAGCCATAGAGCTGGTGGAAAAGGACAGCTGAGCCGGCGTGCGACTAAGTCGGCATGCGACGCGCCGTTAGTTGCCGGCGCTGCGGTTCACCACCCGGCCATCGGGGAAATAGACTTTTTCCGCCGTTACATATTCGCCGCGCGGCGAGCAGATGCCGCCGGGAACCTCGGCGCGCTTCTTGGCGCAGAATTCGGTATCCGGGCGCGGTTGCGGCTGGGCCATGACCGCAGCGCCGCCGAGGCCGAGCACGGCCACAGCGAGGAGCGCGACGCGGCGCGGACGGGTGAGGGTGAGGTTCTTCATAAACCCCTTATAGCGCAGACAATCTTGCGCGCCGATGAATTTTTATGGCCCCGGAGCCGCCGCGCCCGTTAAACAGGGGCCAATGCCTTCCCAGCCCACCTTGACCATCGACCGGACCGCGATTGCCGATAACTGGCGGCTGCTGGCGGCGGCGAGCGGCAGTGCCGCCACCGGGGCGGCGATAAAGGCCGATGGCTATGGGCTGGGCGCGCGGGAGGTGTTCGATACGCTGTGGAAGGCGGGCGCGCGGGATTTCTTTGTGGCGCACTGGAGCGAGGCGGCAGCACTTGGCCCGCTGCCTGAAGGTGCCCGGCTGGCGGTGCTGCACGGTGCAGGCGCGGATGACATGGACGCGGCGCTGGCGCTCGGCCCCAAGGTGGTGCCGGTGCTGAGCACGCCGGCGCAGGTGGTGCGCTGGAAGCAGACCGGCCGGCCGGCCGATGTGATGCTGGATACCGGCTTCAACCGGCTGGGGCTGGGGCCGGGCGATATCGGCGTGCTGGAGGGGCTGGAGGTGGCAACGCTGCACAGCCATCTGGCCTGTGCGGACGAGCCTTTGCACCCGCTGAATGCGCTGCAGCTGGAGCGGTTTCGCGCCATGGCGTTGCCGGTGCCGGCGGCGCGGCTGGCGCTGGCCAATTCGGCCGGGATCGGGCTGGGGGCGGACTGGCACTTTGGGCTTACGCGGCCGGGCATTGGGCTTTACGGCGGCGGGCCATCGGCGGAGCGGAGCCGGCTGCGCGCGGTGGTGGGGCTGGCGGCGACGGTGTTGCAGATGCGTAAGCTCCAGCCCGGCGATACGGTTGGCTACGGTGCTGACTTTGTGGCCGCGCGGCCGATGCGGCTGGCGGTGGTGGCGCTTGGCTATGCCGATGGCTTCAGGCGCGCGCTGGCGCCGGGCGCTGCGTGCATGACCGCAGACGGTGTGCGCTGCGCGCTTGTTGGGCGGATATCGATGGACCTGATGACCTTTGATGCGAGTGCGGCGTCGCTTGCGGAAGGGGACCGGGTTGCGGTGGAATTCGACCTTGCGGGCCATGCCGCGGCGAGCGGGGTTTCGCAATATGAGTTGCTGGTGGGGCTGGGGCATCGCTATGCCCGGTGCTACCGATGAAAAACCTGCTCGCCACCTTGATACACGCCCTGATTGCGCTTGGCGCGGTGGTTATCGGGCTGTTTGCGACCATTGGCCGGCTGACGCGGTTTGCGCTGGCCGCTGTGGGGCGCGTGCTGAGCCCGCCCTGGTACCCGGCACAGCTCTTCGAGCAGATATTGGTGATCGGCTGGTTTTCGCTGCCGGTGGTGGGGCTGACCGCGCTGTTTACCGGATCGGCGCTGGCGCAGCAGATTTATATCGGGGGCAGCCGTTTCAATGCCGCGAGCACGGTGCCGGCGGTGACCGTGATTGGCATTGTGCGCGAGCTGGGGCCGGTGCTGGGCGGGCTGATGGTGGCCGGGCGGGTGGCGAGCGCGATGGCGGCCGAGCTTGGCACCATGCGGGTGACCGAACAGATTGATGCGCTGGTGACGCTGCGCACCGACCCGCTGCGCTGGCTGGTGGCGCCGCGCATTGTGGCGGCAGTGCGGGTGATGCCGGCGCTGGTGCTGGTATCGAATGCGCTGGGCGTGATGGGCGGCTGGCTGCTGGCGACGCGGCGGCTGGGCTTCAATTCAGCCGCCTATCTCGACACCACGGCGCAATATCTGAAGGCCGATGATGTGGTTTCCTCGATGGTGAAGGCGGCGGTGTTCGGCTTCTTCATTGCGCTGATGGGGTGTTTCCATGGCTATAACAGCGGCGGCGGGGCGGCCGGCGTGGGGCGGGCGACCACCAATGCCGTGGTTTCGGCGTTTATCCTGATTTTGCTCTCCAACCTCATCATCACCGTGATCGTGTTCGGCAAG
>JBBQIP010000179.1:0-5265 GCA_038325045.1 Sphingomonadales bacterium | reverse complement strand
CATACAGCGCATAAATGTGCAAGGGGGCGGCCAGCCCGTGCCGCAAGGCCAGCGCGGTTGCATGGTCGCGGCTGCGGATGGGGTTTTCGGGCACTTCTGCTTGCGCTGTCCAGGGCAGGTCGATGCCCGCCGCCCGCGCCTTCCCCACCGCATTGGCCGCCTCGCCGCCGGCAACCAGTGCCACCAGGCTCTCGCCGTTCATGATCCGCAGCGCCGCTTCGTGCAGGCGCAGCGTGGGCGTCTCCCCGCCGGCCTGGCCATAAGCGGCGCGCACCGGGCGGATGTTCAGCAGCACTGCCAGCCGCTCGGCCACCCGGTCATAGGGCCAGGAAACGATATGGATGAGATCGAGCGAATCGACCTCTTGCAAAAGCCCGCCGCCGGCATCGGCATCGGCTGCGCGCGCGGCCGCCTCGATCAGCGCCAGCGGTTCCAGCGCATCCACCGGGTCGGCGGCGCGGTCCAGCACCTCACCCACCCCGATGATGACCGGGCAGCGATCAGCCGGCAGCGGCACCGGCCGCCGCCATCATGCCTCGCCCCGGATTTCCAGCCCGGACCGCACGCTCCGGTCGTGCACCAGCCGCAGCACATCGGGCCGGCTGTAATGGCCGTTGGAATCGACCCAGAGCTTCACATCGGAAAGGTCGGCAATCGCGCAATCGGCGATCACCAGCTGCTCTTCCAGCCCCTCCACCGGCCCTGCCATCACCGCGCCGAACGGGTGCACGATCGCGCTCCAGCCGCCGCCGGTGCCCATCAGCGCCTGCGGGCCAAGCTCGCGCTCCATCAACGCCAGCATTTCGGGCGTTACCGGGCTGGAGGCCGCCACCACGAAACATTGGCCGGTGAGCGCATGGTTGCGCATCATCGCATCGATCTGGAGATTGGCGATGGCATCGAAGCCCGCCATCGTGGAAAGCGATGGCCATAGCGCTGCATGGATCTGAATGTCCTTCTCCACCAGCGCCTGGCGGGCGAGGTTCATGGTATGCTCCCAGCACGCCAGCGCTCCCACCCGGCCCACTGCCGTTGGCACCACCATCAGGCTGGAGCCATCGCCCTCCCCCCAGATAAACCGTTCCGCATAGGTGGGTTTCAGCTTGCGGTGCACCAGCAGGCACTGGCCATCGGCATCGTAAACAATGCTGCTGTTATAGCAGGTGCGCCCCTGCGAACGCCGTTCGCTCGCCCCCATCACCACCACCATCTTATGGGCCGCAGCCGCTTCGGCCACCATCGCCAGCTCCGGCCCGTCGATGGTTACCGAGGCATCCTGGTAGCGCCGGTTCAGCCCGGCCTGCACCAGCGGCGGGTAGCAGTTTATCCACCCCGGAAAGCCCGGCAGAAACACCTCGGGAAACACCAGCATCGATACCCGCGCGGCCGCCGCCCGGCCAATCCAGTCCACCGCCTTTGCAGCCGATGCCATGGGGTCCATGAACACGGGCGCAATATGCGCGGCCGCCAGCCGCACCGATCCCGCCGGAGCTGCCTCTGGGCCTGCGGTCGCCTCTGGTTCCTGCATTCCTGCTTCTCCTGTCAGGGCTGCAAAGTTGCCATCGGACCGAGCATATGTAAATGAAGAAATACCAGACATATATGGATATGCCGAGCGGATGGATGAGCTAGCGGACAGGCAGCCGATGCGCCAGCAGGCCGCCGACGGCGTAAAGTCGGCTGACCGGGTGATCGCGCTGTTCGAGCTGTTTCGCGGCCTGCGCCGGGCCGCCGGCGCCCGCGAAATTGCCGATGCGCTGGATATGCCGCGGTCCAGCACCAATGTCCTTCTGCGCAGCCTCATAGCGCGTGGCTATCTGGCCTTTGATCCCTCCGCGCTCAGCTATTTTCCGACATTGCGGCTGTTCCAGCTCGGCAGCTGGCTGCTTGAGGGCTTTGTTGGCGATCCGGTGCTCGATCAGGTGATGGAAGTGCTGGCAGAAACCACCGGGGAGACTGTCTGTCTCTGGGCGCCGGTCGGGCTCAAGATGCAGGTGAGCAAGGTGCACCCCAGCCCGCAGGCCATCGCGCTTTCGGTGCGCGAGGGGGACCAGGCGCCCATCTGCCGCTCCACCGTGGGTCTGGCCTGGCTTGCCGGGCTGGGTGCCGAAGCGGTGGAGCGGCTGGTTGGCCAGCATAACACCGCCGATCCGGTGCCGCTGGAGCCGGCGGCGGTGCTGCGCGAGCTGGCGATGGTGCGGCTGCGCGGGGTGGCAATAGGCTATGAGCGCTGGAAGCCCGATGCCGGCGCGGTGGCGGTGCGGCTGGACGGTGCCGATCCGCTCAGGGAGGGGCTGGTGCTGGCGGTCGGGGGGCCGGTGTTCCGCGTCCAGCGCGGCGAGGCATTGATAGAGGCTGCGCTCGGCGAGGCACTGGCCCGGCTGGCAGCAGAGGCCGGTCTCAAAAGCCTCACACTTCAGCACGAATGTTCTTGACAGATATGTGTTAAGTTTACAGCGTTAGATATGGGCGATTTCGGCTTCGGCCGGTGTAGATTCGTGCCCGCAACGGGGTCGATCGGGGGACAAGATGAATAGCAGCAAGGCGAATTTTCCGGCTTTTTGCACCGCGCGGCGGCTCGCCCCGCTGCTTCTGGCCAGCGCGCTGCTGCCCGCTGCCGCCCATGCCCAGCAGGCGCCCGCGACCGATGAGATCGTGGTGACCGCGCGTCGCGGCAACGAGCAGCTCCGCGACGTGCCGGCCTCCATCACCGTCTTGTCCGAAGATGTGATCCGCCGTGCCCAGGTCCGCAACGTGCAGGATGTCGTCACGCTCACATCGGGTGTCTCGATCGTCACCGGCACGGCCGAAGTGGGCGATACGCAGATCAATATCCGCGGCGTCAACGGCGCCCGCGATGCGGAAGGCAGTGTCGCGCTGGTTGTCGACGGGATTTTGAAGACCAACACTGCAGCCCTCAACCAGGCCCAGAGCGATCTCACCCAGATCGAGATACTGAAAGGGCCTCAGGGCGCTATTTATGGTCGCAATGCCGCTGCTGGCGCCATCGTCATCAGCACCCGCAAGCCGGGGGACCGTCTGGAGCTTCGCGCCCGCGCATCGGCTGCCAACAACAACCGCTACGAAGCCTCGACCACGCTCAGCGGCCCGATTGGCGATACGGCCGGTTTCGTTCTCAATGGCGAATATTTTCACACCGATGGCTTCTACCGCAATACCGGCCCCAATCCGGCCGCCCAAGGGCCAACAGTCGATCAACAGGAATCGGTTTTCCTGAACGGCCGGCTTCTGGTCGAACCCAGCGAGAATCTGTCGCTCGATTTCAAGGGGCGCTATGGCAGGGTCACCGCCGGGTCGATCGCCTATAATGTCGTTTTCGCGCTGCCCAATGTGGCTGCTGCCTTTGGTGCCCCGGCCTTTGCGCCCGATGTAAACGACCAGAAGTTCGATTTTCTCAGCAACATCGGCTCGGATGGCACCCAAGAGACCGTGGAATTCTCCGGCAAGGCCGATCTCGATCTCGGTGCTGTGCGGCTTACCGGCTGGGCCTTGTATTCGGACATCCAGCAGGAGCTGATCGCCGATGGCGCCGTTGCCGCTTTCGGCTTCTTCAACAGTGCGCCCGAATGTCGGGCCAGCACCTTGGCACTGTTCAATTCGGGCTTTGCGCTGCCGCCGCCGCTCTCCATCGCCTCCACGCCGGAGGCCTCTACGCTCGGCGGCTTCAGCCCCACCACCTGCGACAGTACGCAGTATCAGGTCCGCAACCAGAGCGATTTCAGCGCCGAGGTGCGGCTTGCCTCCAACGATGGCGGCGCGCTTGACTGGTCCGTCGGCGGCTATTTCCTCTCGCTGCGCCGGCAGGTGGGCGTCGCCATCGGCTACGACCGTGGCCAGGGTGTGCTGCGCAACCTGTTCAACCCGCAAGGCTCGTCCAACCCTACCGAACAGCTCGCGAACGACCGGTTCGATACCACGGTGTTCGCTGCCTTCGGCTCGCTCGAATATGATGTGAGCGAGCAGCTGACGCTTTCGGGCGCGCTGCGCTATGATCGTGAGCTGCGCCGGGTCAGGAACCTGGTCGATCCGCTGGCGCGCAACCAGTTCCTGCGCGGCGGCAACCAGCCATTGAACGTCGGTCTGGATTTCGGCCCGCTGGAGCCCCAGCGCGAAGTTTTCGAGCAGCTGCAGCCCCGCCTCAGCCTCGCCTTCAAGCCCTCGTCCGATCTCACCATGTTCGCCAGCTGGGGGGTGGGTTTCAAATCCGGCGGTTTCAACAACCAGGGCAGCCAGGCCACCATCGAAGGCGCTTTCAACGGCCCCGCGATCGGCGCCGATCTCGCTATCAGCGACAGGTTCCGCAAGGAGCGCTCGAGCGCCTTCGAGGTCGGCATGCGCGGCGCTGTGCTCGATGGGCGGCTGCGTTTCGAGGCTGCCGGCTATCTGACCGACGTGACCGACATGCAGTTCTTCGAATTCTTTGCAGGGCCGTTCGGCATCCTTCGCGTTGTCTCCAACATCGACAAGGTGCGCCTGCAGGGGCTGGAAGGCAGCCTGACCGCCCGCGTGATCGATGGCTGGACCTTGCAGGCCACCGGCAACTTGACCGACAGCACGATCAAGCGGAACAGCGCCCGCCCCGGCACCGAGGGTGGCCGCTCGCCCTACACGCCTGATTACACCCTCAATTTCAGCAGCGATATGGCATTCCCGGTGTCGGACTCGGTGGAATTGCTGTTCCGCGCGGATTATCAGCGGGTCGGCCCCACCTGGTTCTCCACCGTGCAGGAGGGGGACCGGCCCACCCTGTTCCGGCTGTTCTTCGGTCCCGTGCTCGGCACCGGCAACTTCTCGCAGGCCCGGCGCGATCCCTATGGTATTCTCAACCTGCGCGCCGGTGCCCGGTTCAGCGGCGTCACGGTAACAGCCTTTGCCACCAATGTGCTGAAGGAGCGCTATCTGGCCGAAGTCATCCCGGCGCCCGAGTTCGGCGGCTCGTTCGCCTCACCCGGCGCGCTGCGCACCATCGGTCTGGAGCTCGCGACCCGCTTCTGAGCGGGTGCGAGCGCCGCCGGCAAGATAGCGGCGGCGCAATAGGGCCTGGGCGCTAGCGGCGGCGCGATGGGGCAATGGTGCACCCGGAGGAATTCGAATCCCCGACCTCTGCCTTCGGAGGGCAGAAAATATGGACATGTATCAACACAGGTCAACGTCTAACATACTGATAAATATAAAAATGACGTTGCCTATTGTCGACAATTGTTTCCCCATGTATTCCGTACAAATTCCGTACGGAGGAAAAGG
>JBBQIP010000178.1:0-5343 GCA_038325045.1 Sphingomonadales bacterium | reverse complement strand
CTGCGCGCAGCCTCGCGGCGGTAAGGGACAGTTCCAAAAATGGGGTCTGGGGCCTGCGGCCCCAGCCGCCGGAGGCACTTCCCCGTGCCCCGGAATCCGGATCACTCAGCCTGTTCGCCGGCATCGAAAACCGCGCCGTTTCGAGGCCGCTCGTCTACGTGGAGGCTGAAGATATCCGGCCGGGCGTAATGGCCGACCACGTCCAGATCGTAGCGGGCGCGAACCAGATCGGCTGGATCTATGGTGGCGGTGAGCAGGCCGGTTGTGTGCTCCAGCGGGCCGGCGAGCACATCGCCGAGCGGGCCGACGATCATGCTGCCGCCGGCGATGAGCGGGCGGTCGGCGTCCCAATGTTCGATGCTGAGGCCCAGTGCAGCGGGGGAGGGCTGCACCTGGCAGGCGCTGATCACGAAGCAGCGGGCTTCATGGGCGATGTGGCGCATGGAGCTGCGCCAGATGTCGCGTTCATCCACGGTGGGGGCGCACCAGATTTCCACGCCCTTGGCGTACATGGCGGTGCGGAACAGCGGCATGTGATTTTCCCAGCAGATGGCGGCGCCGAGCTTGCCGGCCGCGCTTTGCACTACTGGCATGGTGGAGCCATCGCCTTGCGCCCAGACCAGCCTTTCGGTGCCGGTGGGCATGAGCTTGCGGTGCTTGCCGACAAGGCCGCGCGCCGGATCGAGGAACACTGCGGTGCAGAACAGCGATGCGCCCGCCCGCTCGATGATGCCGACCACCAGCGTGGCGCCGGTGCGCTGGCTTAGGCCGGCCAGCGCTTGCAGTTCCGGCCCATCCAGGTCGACGGCGTTTTCATGGTAGCGGGCATAGGCTTCGCGCCCCTCGGGCCGGCGGAAGCCGAGGCGGGTACCGAAGTCTTCGCCCTTGGGATAGCCGCCCAGAAGCGCTTCGGGCATCACCACAAGGCTGGCGCCGGCGGCTTTTATCGCTGCTTCCTGCGCCAGGATATTGCGCAGTGTGGCGGCCTTGCCTGCATAATCGGAGCCGATCTGCAGGGCGGCGATGGTGGTGGCGGGCATGGCCGGGCTGCCGCTCAGGCCGTTGGCAGTTCGCGGGCGGCTTCCACCAGCAATATGGGGGTGCCGTCGCGGATGGGATAGGCGAGGCCGGCGACATCAGACACCAGCTCGCTTTTGGCAGCATCGAGCCGCAGCCGGGTGCGGGTGAGCGGGCAGACCAGAATGGCGAGCAGCTTTGGATCTAGCAGGCGAGCCGGATCGGGAGGCTGTTGCGCGGCCATGGCTATTGGAGGGTGGGCCGGTCGGTGCCCGGGGTGCTGCCCGGCGGCTGCGCGAAGGTCATCAAGGTGGTGAGGGTGCCGGCGCGGGCGGCGAGATCGGGCGCTTCCAGCAGTGCCTGTTTTTCGGCCGGATCGAACGGGCAGACGCAGGAAAGCGTGGTGACCAGCGATTCGTCATCGGCCACTTTCACGGCCTCCCAATCGGCGGCTAGGCCCTGGGTATCGAGATAGGCGCGCAGCACTTCTTCAAGGTTGGCGCGCACCGTGGTGGAAAGCGGATCGGACTCATCCCGGTCATTCTGGAAGCCGTGATAATCGGCCATCACCTGGCGGTAGAGGGTGGTGCGGTCCAGCTCGGCAGTGATGCGGAAGCGCGAGATGCCGGTGAGCGCGATGAGGATGCGGCCATCATCGGTTTCGCGGTAATCGGTGATCCGGCCAAGGCAGCCGACCTCGAACAGCGGCGGTGGATCGCCCGGCCCGCGCGGCTGCACCATGGCGATTATGCGGGCGGCAGCGCCCCGCGCCTCCATCGCATCCTTCACCATGGCGAGGTAGCGCGGCTCGAAGATGTTGAGCGGCAGCAGCCCGCGCGGAAACAGCAGCGCGCCGGTGAGCGGGAACACCGGCACCGCTACCGGCAGCGGCGCCTCGCTGCCGCCATTGTCAAATTCGTCGATATCCTGGCTCATGAGAACAGGATCGACCGCAGCCGCGCGCGGGTGCGGATGCTCCACGGATCGCCGATGCCCACCGCTTCGAAAAGCGTGAGCAGCCTGGCCTGGGCGGCGCCCTCGTTCCAGCTGCGATCGGCGGCGATGATGGCGAGCAGCGCATCGGCCGCGCGGTCGTTATCGCCGCGCGCCAGCAGGCCGCCGGCCAGCTCGAAACGCAGCGCATGATCTTCGGGCGCGGCCGCAACCTGCGCTTCCAGCCCGGCGAGATCATCGATTGCGGGTGCTGCTGCTGCCAGCGCGATGGCGGCGCGGGCGCGGGCGACAACCGGATCCTTACTGGTGGCGGGCACCGGCTTCAGCGCCTCGGCAGCATCATCGGCACGGCCGGCAGCGAGCAGTGCCAGTGCATGGCGGGCCACCACATCCTCGCGCTCGGGCAGTGCTTCTGCCAGCGACGCGAGCAGGCCGAGCGCCTGTTCATGCTGGCCCGCAGCGCTGGCCTCGTCGGCGGCTTCCAGCATGGCGGCGATTTCGGCCTCGGCAGCCTCTTCGGGCGGCGGCGGGGCGGCGGCGAGCAGCCGGTCGATAAAGGCGGCAAGCTCGCTTTCGCCGAGCGCGCCCTGAAAGCCATCGACCGGGGTGCCGCCCATGAAGGCATAGACAGTGGGGATGGACTGGATGCGGAACTGGCTGGCAAGGCCGGGGCTGGCCTCCACATCGATCTTGACCAGCTTCACCCGCGGCGCGCGGGCGGCTACCAGCTTTTCAAGAAGTGGCCCCAGCGTCTTGCAGGGTCCGCACCATTCGGCCCAGAAATCGACGAGCACCAGCGCGGATTTCGAGGCTTCGATGACATCACGCCGGAAGGCTTCGATACTGGCCTTTTCAGTGGCGGGGGTGGCTAGGCTGGCCAAAACATATCTCCGGTGTAGGCTCTGCGGCGCTTGGTACCTGCATATGGGCGATGGAGGGGGGAATTGCCAACCCCCGCGCCGGGGGGCGCATTGTCGCTTGCACAGGCGCCGGCAGCCATGCTAGCGCCGCCGCTCGCACGAAACGCGAGTTGCTGGTGTGCGGGCGTAGCTCAGGGGTAGAGCGCAACCTTGCCAAGGTTGAAGTCGAGGGTTCGAATCCCTTCGCCCGCTCCAGTGCGCTGGAGGTACACTTTCCTACGCTACACTACGTTACGCGGAGTGCTATAGCGTAGGCGTAACGGGCACGTAACGGGCGCGAAGGTTTTGGTCGCGGGTGGTAATTGGTCATTTGCCGACCTCCCATTTTGCGGATTTTCTACGCAACCTGCTGAATTTAGACCGATAGCTTCGACCGTCATCGTAAGGCGGCTGCGTATTTGATGTTGCTTCCCCGCCGTTACGTAGACGTTACGCGAGCTGCCCGTCGACAATCGGTGTGACCGCTTTGCGCCCTAATTTCGGACGAACAGCCGCTCTAAGGCAGTCTTCAAAAGCGGACGTCTGCGCAATCATCAACGGGAACACGATGACTCTGTCTGCAAAAAATTAGCCACTGTGGCAGCTGCTACAGGTGCTGTTCGCTGCGTTCGCGGCAGACCCTTCACCCTGAGATGCAGAAACTAGAAATTTGTGTCCAAACATAGGAATAAGCACGAATAGGCCGATGATGGCGGTAACGATTAGCGGCTTTGGTAAGCGGTTCATGTGTGCGCGCCACCTTCCAGTCGTGGGGAAAATGCCCATAGAGCTTCAAACTGAGCTTATCTGCGCTCGCCACTCCCTTGCTGCAAGCGGAGTACCTCATCTTGACGGGGCCTCGTGATCGTGGACTCGCCTCAGACACTTAGCTCAGCGCTCACGATCTGTCCTACTCAGTCCTTCAAGGCCACAATCAGCCAGCGGGCTTCGGTCTGGCCAGTGTTGCTGGCGGCATGCTTGCTGTCCAGATGCCAGTGCGCCTGGCCAGTCCGAAATTGCCGCTTTTCCGGTGCGGCGTCACCCTCTTGCCATTCAATCTCATAGTCTGACAGTGAGTAAACCACGCGCGCGCTTGCATCGTGAAGCGGCTGGGCTGCGCCCGGCTTGAGAGTGACCTGCATTACTTGGAACGCTGGATTTTCCGACAACAGCGTCCCCTGCTGAGGCGCCGCATCGGCTGAATCCCCTCCTTGGCTCGTTGCCGTTGCAGGCAGCGAAGCGACAAGGCGTTCGAATATCACGAACTCTGCCGGTGTTGATCCAACATTTTCGAGGCTGTGGCGGCCAGCATCATGGAAATGCACGCTCCCGGCCGGCCAGCTTTTGCGTTCAGCGACGGCACCATAAGGCCGCCAATTGATGTCGTTGTCGGCTAGAGCATAGATCGCGCGCTGGCCGCCGTCATGCGGCTGCATGCTGCCGCCAGCAGGCACAGTTACGTGCGTCACGCGAATTTGTTCATTCTCCAGCAGGATTTTCGTTTCTATCGATGCTTCGGCACTGGCTGCGGCACCGGCCTGAGTATCGCCCTGCGCTACGGAGGCATCTGACGACGCCGGGCCCGAACTGCCGCAGCCCGCCAAGGCAACGGTCAGAATGGAAGCGGAGATCAAGTTGAGCCGCTGCTTGTTCATTGGAAGCCGTCCTTTGCCGAACAAAATTACTTCATTATCTTAATCTACATTATAACATCACGACCATGCTCTTGTCGCCAACCAGCTTGCCGACGGCTTCCTTAATGGCGCCAGCGGCCTGTTTGGCGGCGGCGGAGATGCAATTCTTGTCGATGTTCATGCTCATGTCCTTTCGTGCCGATAGTGAGAGGTTACTGCCCTGGCCACGGGTATGGAATGCAACCCGTCGGGTCAGTCAGGCAAAGAAAGTTGACTTGTATTACCTGAAAAACAGGGGCTGCCGGCAGTGGCGGATTATACTTAAGTCGGATGGTCCGATCCTCACTTTTGGCGGAAACCTTCGCCAAACACTCAGGTTTGGCTGAGTAGATTCCGACCTATGGGTCCGGCGTGCACTGACCATCCTTCGGCGGCATGCTGACGCATTGAGTTGGTTGCTAGCTCCCGCCCCACTAAGCGTAGCAATGGGGCGGCTATGCGCTGCAGTCAGACCGATAGCGGCCAATCGGCAAACGGCCCATAAGCCGTCGCAAATCGCTGCCTTTTCGCTATCGAAGCAACGTATTCGGGAATTCAGTTAAAATTTCCCAATGACTTGAGTGCCCACTGTTATCGTGCTGGGCGCGCCATCAGCTTCGATCTGGATGTCAGCAAGCAACTTAATTCTGCCAACAGGTTAGGCCTCGTGGACAAAGCTTGACCTGAGACTCGGGAGTTGATTCAAAGCTGTCTTTTGGAGGCAGCTTTGGGCGAGCGGATTGGGGTGTCGGAGGAGGAGTGGGCTCTGATTGGCCCGTTGCTGCCGCCCGAGCATGGGC
>JBBQIP010000177.1:0-5418 GCA_038325045.1 Sphingomonadales bacterium | reverse complement strand
TACGGCTTCATGGACGAACTGCAGGAGCTGGCGTTCCGCGAGCTCGAGCCCGATGGCCATGCGACGATCACCGCCCGGCTGGCCAAGCTGCGCGAAGGCGGCGGCGATACCGTTGCGCGCATCGCATCGGGCATCAAGCTGGTGTTGAGCCAGAAGGGCATCGACGCCGATGTCACCGGGCGCGAAAAACGTCCCTATTCGATCTGGCGCAAGTTGCAGGGCCGGCAGATGAGCTTCGAAGCGCTGTCGGATGTGATGGCGTTCCGGATCATCGTCGGGGATGATGCCGAATGCTATCGCACGCTGGGCGTTGTCCATGGCCGCTGGCCGATGGTGCCGGGCCGGTTCAAGGATTTCATCAGCACGCCCAAACGCAATGGCTATCGCTCGCTGCACACCACGCTGGTGCTGGGCGAGAATGCGCGGATCGAGGTGCAGATACGCGACCGCCGGATGCACGAGGAGGCCGAGAACGGCCTTGCCGCGCACTGGGCCTATAAGCAGGGCCGCGAAGGCGCTGTGGCGCGCGAGGCCTATCCGTGGATCGAGGATCTGCTGGAAGTGCTGGCCGATGCCGCCACGCCCGAGGAGCTGCTGGAAAACGCCCGGCTGGCGATGTTTCAGGATCAGGTTTTCGTGTTCACCCCCAAGGGCGCGCTGCACCAGCTGCCCAAGGGCTCCACGCCGGTGGACTTTGCCTATGCGGTGCACTCCAACCTGGGCGATGCCTGTGTGGGCGCCAAGGTGAATGGCCGGGTGGTGCCGCTGCGCACCGTGCTGGCAAACGGCGACCAGGTGGAGATATTGCGCGGCCGCCACCAGACCCCCGACCCGGCCTGGGAGAGCTTTGTGGCCAGCGCCAAGGCGCGCGCGGCGATTCGCCGGCATGTGCGCCAGAAGGCACTTGCCGAACGCCAGGCGATGGGTGGCAAGCTGCTGGCGGCGCTGGCCACCCGGCTGCGGATAACCCTGGATGAAGATACGCTGGGGACCGGGCTGGCCAAGCTGAAATGTGCCGACCGGGGCGCGCTCGAACTGGCGATGGCCGATGGCGTGCTGAGCGATACGCAAGTGGCGGAAGCGCTGGCACCGGGCGTTACCGCCACCCGCCCGCGCCGCACCAAGCGCGGCAAGCCCGGGCCGGCGGCGATATCCATCCACGGCCTTGCAGCCGGCGCTGCCGTGCAGCTTGGCCCCTGCTGCCACCCGGTACCCGGAGACCGGATCATCGGCGTGCGGCTGCCCGACCAGCCGACCATCGTCCACAGCATCGATTGTTCCGTGCTCACCGACGAGACCGGCGAATGGCTGGAGGTGAGCTGGGGCGAGGAGAGCGATGGCTCGGTGGCGCAGCTGGCGGTGGTGGTGCACAACCGTTCCGGCGCGCTGGCGGCGATGACCGCGGTGCTGGCTGCGCACCGGGCCAATATCGTCAACCTCAGCCTCAAATACCGCGACCGGGAGTTTCACACCGATATCATCGATATCGAGGTGGACGACCTGAAGCAGCTCATGGTCATCCAGACAGCGCTCAGGGCGCTGCCGGTGGTGGTGAGCGTGGAGCGGGTGCGCGGCTAGAGTCGGTTACCGCGCTACGGCAATGGCGACTTCGGGCACCCAGCCCTTGGCGCCGAGCTCATCTTCCACTTCCCACAGGCCGTTGGTCTTGTTGCCGGTGGGGTAGAGCATGGCGCCGGCATCGAGCGGCTTCTTCACCGCGCTCTTGATATCGGCCGCAGCGAACATCCGGCCGGCATTCTTCATGGCAACCGCGCGCTCTGCCTGTTGGCCGCCGATGGCATTTTCCAGCCCGCCAAGATCGTTCACCAGCTTGGTATAGGCATCCAGATAGGCGAGTGCGATGACCTGGCCCATTTCGGTATTGTCATAGCCCGAAGCGCCGCCGGCACCCAGAAAGCCGCCGGTGAAAATGCCGCCACCGCCGCCAAAGCCGAGATCGGACTTTTTGGACTGGCCTTCGGCCACGAATTCCTCGGAAGATTTGTTGTTGACCACGTTCAGGATGACGTTGGCCGACCGTTTCTTGATATCGAGCCCGCCCAGCAGCAGGCCGCCGATGCCCGGCACGAAGCCGCCGAGCAGGCCGCCGATCTTGAGGCCGCCCTTGTTGCCGTTGCTCGAAACAATGTCGGGAATGATGGTGAAATCGGCTTCCACCATCTGGCCCTTGCCGAAGCTGCCACCGCGCCGGGTTTCGCCAGCAGCGGCAAGATTCCGCTCCGCCGCCATGGCAGCCATGCCGCGGTTGGACCGGTTGACGAGGCGGAAGCATTTGGACTGCTGGACATAGACCCTGATCAGCGCTTCCGGCGAGGAAAGCCCCAGATCGGTCCACCAGCGGTTGGTGAGGTTCTCCGGCTCGGCGAGCGCCATGGTGCCGAGCGGCTGGGCGCAGACCGGCAGTTCGGCGGTCTTGGCGGCGCGGTCCTTCTCGATTTCCTTGCCGGCCTTGGATTTGATCTGTGCTGCGGCCGGTCCGGCCAGAGACAGTGCGGCCGCGGCTGCGACAACGGAAAGGACTGTGATGCGCATCGATTCAACTCCCCCGATCGATATGCGCAGCTTGTACCAAAGCCGACCCCCGCGCACTACTGCAATTCATACGCTAATTTAATCATCATGGATGCGATGAATTGCAGCTTTGGCACCCGCGTGCAGGCCTGCTAAGGGCCGCAACCATGACCGATGACCAGATAATCGCGATGTTTCGCGCCGCCGATGCGCTGCTGGAGGGACATTTCATCCTGTCCTCCGGGCTGCGCTCGCCGCGCTACCTGCAGTGTGCGCGGGTGCTTATGGACCCTGCAAACGCCGCCCTGCTGGCCGGCGCGCTGGTGGCGCGGCTGCCCGCCGGGCTGGCTGTCGATGTGGTGGTGGCGCCGGCGATGGGCGGGCTGATCTGCGGCTATGAGCTGGCGCGTGCGCTGGGCGTACAATCGATGTTCGTGGAGCGCCCGAGCGGCCAGTTCGAGCTGCGCCGCGGTTTCCGGCTGGAGCCGGGCCAGAAGGTGCTGTTGATGGAAGATGTGGTTACCACCGGGCTTTCCTCTCGCGAGGCGATTGCCGCGGTGCGCGCCGCCGGCGGCGATGTGGTGCATGCAGCAGCGCTGGTGGACCGGTCCGGCGGAACGGCTGATCTGGGCGTGCCGTTCACCCCGCTCATCCGGCTCGATGTGCCGAGCTATGCGCCCGATGCGCTGCCGCCCGAGCTGGCGGCGATCCCGCCGGTAAAGCCGGGGAGCCGCGCATGATGCGGCTGCGCCTGGGGGTGAATATCGACCATGTCGCGACCATCCGGAATGCGCGGGGCGGCCTGCACCCCGATCCGGTGCGCGCGGCGCAGGTGGCCGCCAGCAGCGGCGCCGACGGGCTGACCGTGCACCTGCGCGAAGACCGGCGGCACATTACCGACGAGGATCTTGCGCGGCTGCGCGCCGAAACCCGGCTGCCGATCAACCTGGAGATGGCCGCCACCGACGAGATGCTGGCAATCGCGCTGGCCGCGCGGCCGCACGCAGTGTGCCTGGTGCCCGAGCGGCGCGCCGAGCGGACCACCGAAGGCGGGCTGGATGCGCACGGCCAGCAGAACCATCTGGCGCGCTTCGTTTCGCGGCTGGCCGCAAACGGATCGAGGGTAAGCCTGTTCGTGGCGCCAGATCCGCTGCAGATCGAGGCGGCGGCGCAGCTGGGCGCAGCGGTGGTGGAGTTGCACACCGGGCCTTATGCCCATGCCACCGATGAAGCCGCGGTGCAGGCGGAACTGGCGCGGCTGGCGGCGGCGGCGGCACGGGCGGTGGCGCTGGGCCTGGAGGTGCACGCCGGCCATGGGCTGACCTATGACAATGTGGGGCCGGTGGCCGCCATGCCCGAGCTTGCCGAGCTCAACATCGGCCATTTCCTGATCGGGGAAGCGGTGTTTACCGGCCTTGCCGAGGCGATAACGACCATGCGCGCGCACATGGACGAGGCCCGGAACAGGGCTGGCGCAGCACAGGCATGATCGTGCCGCAGGGGCTGGTGGTGATCGGGCTGGGCAGCGACCTGTGCAACATCAGCCGAATCGAAAACAGCCTGGCCCGCTTCGGAGACCGGTTCATCGACCGGATCTTCACCGATATCGAGCGTGCCAAGGCGGACCGGCGCAAGCTCACCCGCGCCGCCACCTATGCCAAGCGGTTCGCGGCCAAGGAGGCCTGCGCCAAGGCGCTGGGCACCGGCATAAGGCGCGGCGTATTCTTCAAGGACATGGGCGTGGTGAACCTGCCCTCGGGCGCGCCCACGCTCGCGCTGGGTGGCGGCGCGGCGGCGAGGCTGGCGGAACTCACGCCTGTGGGGCATAGGGCCGACATCCACCTAACGATCACCGATGACCATCCTTGGGCGCAGGCGATCGTGCTGATTACTGCGAGTCCCCGATGAATGAGGCCAATGTGACCCGTGCCGCAAGGAAGCCCACCAACTGGGCGCACGAGATTTGGCAGCTGTTCCTGCTGGTGCTGGCGGTGCTGGCGGTCCACAGCTTCATCGCCAAGCCCTTCTATATTCCCTCGGGCTCGATGCTGCCGACCCTGCTGATCGGCGACCGGCTGATCGTCTCCAAATTCCCCTATGGCTATTCCTATCTTTCGCCGTCGGTAGAAGTGCTGCCCGAGATTGGCGGCCGGCTGCTGGGGCAGATGCCCGAGCGCGGCGATATCGCGGTCATCAAATCTCCCAACGGCCATGTCGATTTCATCAAGCGGGTCATCGGCCTGCCCGGCGATACCGTGCAGATGAGGGACGGCGCATTGTGGCTGAACGGCGAAAAAGTGAAGCGCGAGCGGGTGGCCGACACCGAGATACCGGTGACCGCCAACAGCGACTGCCTGACCTTCATCGATGCCCAGTACCGCGCCACTGCACCCGACGGCACCCAGATGTGCCGCTACCCCACATGGCGGGAAACGCTCCCCAACGGCCGCAGCTACCTGACCCTCGATCTCGCGCAGATGCCCCAGGACAATACCCCGCCCGCAATCGTGCCCGAAGACAGCCTCTTCCTCATGGGCGACAACCGCGACAACAGCGAAGACAGCCGCTTCGACGCAAGCCGCGGCGGGCTTGGCATGCTGCCGATGGAAAACCTGGTCGGCCGCGCCGAGTTCATCACCTTCTCGCTCGATGGCTCGACCGACTGGAACCCGGTGACATGGGTGACCGCCGTGCGCGAAGGGCGGTTCTTCATCAACCTGCGCTAGGCGCCAGCAGCCTCCGGCGGGCTGCTATTTGCCTCCGGCGGGGGGGGGGGGGGGGGCCGCGCCCCCCGCGGCGGGGGGGGCGCCCACAGGGCGAACAGCCCGGGAGGGGGGGGTTGGGGGACTTATTTTTTTTTATAAAAAAAAAACAAACAAACACCCG
>JBBQIP010000176.1:0-5453 GCA_038325045.1 Sphingomonadales bacterium | reverse complement strand
TTCCATTGCAACGTAACCGTCGCATTCGGGACCTACGGGTCTCGGCGTCCAATCAATCGACGGAGCCAGCCATGAAGATTTCACTCGCCCTTTCCGGTGCCAGCGCGCTTGCGCTGCTTTCGTTCCCGGCTGCTGCACTTGCCCAGATGGCAGACCAGACCGCCGCTGCGAGCGACGAGATAACGGTCACCGGCTTTCGCAAGAGCGAGAAGGAATCGGTAGAGGCCAAGCGCTCGGCTTTCATCGTGTCCGATGTCATCGTGTCCGACGATATCGGCCGGTTGCCGGACCAGAACACCGCCGCAGCGCTCCGCCGGATCCCCGGCGTTTCGGTGCAGAACGACCAGAACGAGCCGCGCTTTCCCTCGATTCGAGGCTTGCCGCCCACCTACAACCGCACCCAGGTGAACGGCGCAATCGTTGCCACCGGTGATAATGGCGGCTCGCGCACCGTGCCGCTCGATACCGTGCCGTCCACCTTCGCCCAGCGGCTGGAGGTCTACAAAACGATCACGCCGGAGATGGACCCCAATGCGGTGGGCGGCACCATCAACATCGTGACCAAAAGCGCCTTCAGCCAGAGCGGCCCCTTCTTCAACGCAACCGCTGCGATCAGCGAGCTCGACCAGGCTGGCGATGTGGCCGGAACCGGCACCTCATGGCGCGCCAATGCCCAGGGCGGCTTCCGCTTCGGCCCTGACGGCCAGTTCGGGCTGGTTGGCAGCATCAACTATTCGATCCGCGATTATGACATCACCCAGTTCGAGAACGCCAACCCCAGCTTCCGGGAATATACCGCAGCCGGCGCCCCGGTGAACCTCGGCTCCTCCACCGGCAACGGCATTCCGGTACCGATCATGGAGCGGCTGTTCCTCTACAACAATGTTCGGGAGCGCTCGGGCGGTGCGGGTGCGTTTGAATGGCAGGCCTCGCCCGATCTCTATATGCGGCTGTTCGGCACCTACAACCGCTTCAAGGACCGGGAGACCCGGGTGGAGAACCGCCCGGAACAGACCGGCAATGTCACCAACCAGACACCGACCAGCGGCACGTTCCTGAGCGGCCGGCAGCGGATCGGGCTCAACCTGCCGATCAACAGCCAGAAAATTTGGAACGGCCAGTATAACCTGCGTTGGGATGCCAGCGACCAGCTGCGGCTCGATGTGGATGCCGTTTATTCAGGCGCGGAAGGCCGCGAAATCGGCCGCGGAGAGACATTCCAGACCCCGTTTGGAGCGCCTTTTGGCTTTACCTATGACACGTCGGACTTCTTCTTCGATTTCATACCCATCAACCAGGCCAATTTCAGCAATCCGGCGCTGCACCCGTTTCTCAACCGCACGGAAGCGCTCAACATTACGCGGCAGGACATTTACGAAGGCCGCGCCAACCTGACCTGGAAGGGAGAGGCCGGCAGTGTGGATTATGCCATCAAGGCCGGCGGCATCTACCGCCGCACCGACCATGATACCAACCAGGACCAGACAACCTATACGCTGCGCCCCGGCTCGGGCGTTACCTATACGCTTGCCAATGCAGTAGCGCGCCTTCCGGTCCGGGTGATCGGCGGCAACACCTTCGATCTTTCGATCGACCGGGACGCGGCGTTGCGCTTCTTCGAGAACAACCGCGCCGCTTTCAACGCGGTTGATAACAATGTGACCGGGGATTTCAGCGTTCGCGAGACCATCTATGGTGGTTTTGTGCAGGCGCAGGTTACCGCCGGTGACCTGGAGATACTGGGCGGGGTCCGCTACGAGCGCACCGATGTGGACAGCAGCTCGGTCAGGGTGGTCGGCGGTCTGATCACGCCTTCGGTGGCCGATGGCGGCTTTGGAAACTTCCTGCCCAGCCTTCATTTGCGCTGGAATGCGGCGCCCAATCTGGTGGTGCGCGCCGCCTGGACCAACACCATAGGCCGCGCCAACTTCGGGGATGTGACGGCGCGCGAAACATTGAACCTGATCACTGGCGCCCTGCCCTCGCTCAGCCGCGGAAACCCCAATCTGAAACCGCGCCGCTCCATGGGCTTCGATGCCTCGGCCGAATATTATTCCGACAATGGCGGGCTGGTATCGCTTGGCGTTTTCTACAAAGATATCAAGGATGAAATCTTTACCCTGACCGATGTGCAGACAATCGACCTGGGGCTGGGCAATGGGCCTGAGCAGGTACTGCTAAGCCGGCCGGACAATGCGCAATCCGCCAGCTTGTTCGGGGTGGAAGCGGCTGTGCAGCAGTCTCTGAGCTTCCTTCCAGGGCCTTTGAACGGTTTGGGGGTGAACCTGAACGGCACTTATGTGAAGAGCCGGCTGGATGTGCTGACCGATGTCGGCCCACGCCGGCTGGGCTTTTTCCTGCAGCCGGAATGGGCTGCCAACGCCACGCTGTTCTATGAAAAGGGCCAGTTCGAAGGGCGGGTTGCGTATAACTACACCGGCACCTTCCTGGAGACGGTCAACCAGTCCATCCCCGGCGCCGACCAGTTCTGGCGCTGGCGCGGCACGCTGGATGCGCAGGTTCGCTTCCGCGCCACGCCGAACATCGAGTTTTTCGTCGAAGGCGAAAACCTCACCAACTCGGGCCGCATCGAAATCACCGGCCCTAACCGCGACCTGCTCCAGGAATCCGCCCGTTTCGGCCGCGCCTTCAGCCTCGGCGTATCGGTGGTGATGTAAACCGGAGAGAATACGAAAAGTCCCCCGGGTGGTCAGCCCGGGGGATATGAGGCGGGAGGGTTCGGACCGGTTTTGCCGGTCGCTGTCTTGGCCGCCTATTTGGCAGCGAGCTGCTGGGGCCGGCCGGTGGCCTGAGCGATAGCGGTCATCCGGGCGGCCTGCGCCATTGCTACGAGATCCTTCTTGCAGAGCCGCAGTTCGCGGACGCTGGTGCCGATCTCGGTATAGGTGTTCGCGCAGGTGCTGCGGGCAGCGGATTCAATGCGCTTGTCGAAGGCAGCGACACCCTTGCTCGAAGAAAGATCGAGGCCGTCATAGCTCACCTTCATCTGGGGATAGGTGGCGGCAGTGGCCGAAGTTGCAGCGCCCGCAAACAGGCTGGCGAGGGCGATGCTGGCGATCGGTGCGAGAACCAGGGACTTCAGTGCAGAATTGATCATGGTGAATTCCTTTTCGCTATGGGCACCGTCGGCAGCTGCCGGGGTGGGGTTGGACCGGGTTGGGCGGCTGCCGTCTCCGGATGCCCCCTTGTCGCCCCTGTCCGTAAAATCAGCCGCCGAGGCAGCGTGAAATCATCGTAAAAAATGCGGTCGGCGCGTAAAAAAACAGGCGCGATCTTGCAGCGCCCTGCCTTGCCGACTGCCGAGGCATGCCCTATGGATTTACAAATGCAAATGGGCATGAAGATTGAATTATCAGAGGCTTGAAGCGCGAAATGGCGTCTGACGCTATCGACAGCCCAGCGCTGCGGCTGTTTGGCACGCCGCTCCTGCTTGCCGGCACAGAGGTGGTTCCGCTCGGTCGCCGCGCCCGTGCCCTTATTGCCTATCTGATCCTCAGCAACCCGCCCCGGGCTACCCGCGAGCGTCTCTCCGGCCTGTTCTGGCCGGACCGGGCCGAGACTCAGGCCCGCGCCAGCCTGCGGCAATGTCTTGCCGAACTTCGTACAGCCCTTGGCGAGGCGATACAGGCCGACCGTGAATGGGTCGTGCTGGCGCCGGCCAGTGTCTCTTCAGACTGGATGAAGGTCGAGGAGGCCCTGTCGACGGCCAGCCCGGCACGGCTTGCAGCCGCGCTCACCGAGATTGGCAGCGAGCCACTGCTGGACGGTATGGAATTCGGCGACAGTTTCGATGATTGGCTGCGCAGCACGCGCGCAGCGCTTGAAGGCCGGCTGGCCCAGGCGGTGCTGGAGGCCATGGCCAGCGCCAGATCGGCCGGCGACAATGCCGCTGCACTGGCACTGGCCGATGCCTGGACAGCGCGCGACCCGGTCGATGAGGCTGTGGCAGCGGCGGCGATCGCAGTGGAAATTGCCCAGAATGCGCCGGTGGCGGCACGCAAGCGCTTCCGCAACTTCGAACTGGCGCTGACGCGCGATGGCGCCGGCAGCCCCGGGCCGGCTGTGCGTGCGGCGCTGGAAGGCCTGGCACCGGCGGTGGCGGCCATACCGGTTCAAACCGCGCCAGTTGCGCAGCTACCCGCCAGCCCGTTTTCCGCCGCCAAGCCAAGCATAGCGGTGCTGCTGTTCCGCCACCCGGAAAACGACCCCGACCAGGCCTATTTTGCCGAAGGCATGGCCGATGACATCATCGCCGGCCTGGCGCGCTCGCGGATGATGCGGGTCACCTCCCGCCAATCCTCGCTGAACATTGCAACCAGCGGCGCGAGCACGGCGCGCGCGTGCACCGATCTGGGCGTTCGCTATCTGGTCCGCGGCAACATCCGGCGGATGGGGGAGACGATGCGGGTGACCGTCGATCTTATCGACGGCGAGCGGGACGAGACGATATGGTCAGGCCGCTACGACCGCCGGCTGGCCGACCTGTTTACCGTGCAGGACGAGATAACCACCGCCATTGTCGCCACCATCGAGCCGGCGCTGCTCGGCCGCGAGCAGAAACTCGCTGTGGAAGGCAATCATGGCCTGCAGCACTGGGACCTGCTGATGCGCGGCCGCTATCATTTCTGGCGCGCCACGCTGGAGGATCTCGCGACAGCCAATGGCCTGCTGGTGGAAGCGCTGGCGCTGGCGCCGGATGATGCCGCCACGCTGGCACTTCTGGCGATGACCGAGCTTGGCGAGGTTTGGGCCGGCACCCGGCGCGATGTCGTAGCCATGCTGCAGCGCGCCTATGACTATGCCGTGCGGGCGGTGGCTGCCGACCCGCAGGACGGCGCCGCCCATCATGCGCTGGGTATCGTGCTGGCTTTCATGGGCCAGTCAGAACAGGCCGATGCCGAGCAGCGGCTGGCGCTGGAACTCAACCCCACCAGTGCCCCGGCGCGCGGAGAGCTGGGCCGGCTGCTGGCGTTTCGCGGCGCTGCAGACGAGGCGATTGCCTATGCCGACGAGGCCATCCGGCTCAGCCCCACCGACCCGCAGGTGTGGCTCTGGTACCGGTCCAAGGCCATTGCCTGTTTCTGCGCCGGCCGCACCGGCGAGGCGGCGGCGCATGCACTGGCCGCCTGCGCCCGCCGGCCCGATTATTTCTTCCTGCAGTTTCTGGTGGCGGCCTGCCATGCTGCCGACGGCAATCTGGAGGCCGCCCGCAGCGCCTGCACGCAGGGCCTGTCGATCCACCCGAAATACAGCATGCGCGCGCTGGTTATCGGCCATCCGTTCAGCCGACCGGAGGATCTGGAAGCCTATGTGAACGCACTGCGCACCGCAGGGTGGCAGGGATAGCAACACCGGAGAGCAGGGGCAGGACCATGAGCAGCAACAGCGCACCAGCAAAGCGGGTGGCCATATTGGGCGGCGGCATTGCGGCA
>JBBQIP010000175.1:0-5456 GCA_038325045.1 Sphingomonadales bacterium | reverse complement strand
CCGCCCGAGCTGGCGCGGCGGCTGGCGCAGGTTGGGGTGATCGAGGACGGGGCGGCGGCGGTGCCCTTGCTGGCGAAGCTGCGGCCGGGCCAGCGGCTGGTGAGCCTTGCCGGCGCACTGTGGCGATGGGACGGCTATCAGGAGCGCGAAGGCCGCAGCGAGGCGGCGGCTGCGAGGTTGCGGGCCAGGCGCCGTGCCGAGGATGTGGCGGTTGAGATGAAGGCTGCTGCTGCTGCTGCGGCGGCGGCGGATGCGGCCTTGGCGGCGGCGGCTGCTGCTGCCGGCACCGCGCAGAGTGCCGAACGCAGCGCGCGCACCGACCGAGAAGCTGCAGCGCGCGCGCTGGCGGAGGCGCGGGGTGCGCTGGCGGCGGCCGAGACTGCGGCCAGCCGGCTTGCCGGCGAGGCGGCCAGCCTTGCCGAGGCGGATGCGCGGCTGCGCGCCGAGCGCGAGCGGCTGGCTGGAGAAAGCGCTGCTGCCATCGCTGCGGTGCCGGGCGCGGACCGGCTTGCAGGGCTATCTGAAGCGCTGGCCCGGGCGCGCAGTGCAGCCGAGGCGGCGCGGGCGGAGGCGGCAGGGGCCATGGCGGCGGTGAGCACCCGGCAGCGCGAGGTGGAGGCGGCTTCTACACGGTTGGTCGCGGTGGCGGCGGAGCGCCAGCGCTGGCAGGCGCGGCTGAGTGCAAGCGGCGGCCAGACGGCCGAGCTGGACCGGCGCCGCGCCGCAACAGAGGCCGAGCGCACGGCGCTGCAGGCGCGCGACCGGGCGATTGCAGACGAACTTGCAAGCCTTGCTACTCGCGCTGCTGCCGCTGCGGCTGCACGCCGCGAGGCTGCCGACCGGCTTGCCGGTGCCGAGGCCGCGCTGGCGCAGCTGGCGAGTGCAGCTCGCGGGGCCGATGAAGCGGTGGCACAGGCCCGCGAAGCACGCGCCAGCGCCCGCGCCGAGGCCGAGCACCAGAGCGCCAGCCGGGCCGAGGTGGAGCGGCAGAGCGGTGACCGGTTCCAGACTTCGCCACCGCTGCTTGCAGCCAAGTTCGGGTTTGCCGTTGATAGTGTGAACGGCGACAGTGCGGGCGAGCGCGGCGCCGCCCATGAAGCGCTGCTGGCCGAGCGCGAGCGGCTGGGGCCGGTAAACCTGCGTGCCGATATCGAGCTGGCGGAATTGAGCGCGCAGTCCGAAACCTTTGCGCTGGAGAAGGCCGAACTGGAGACTGCCATTGCGCGGCTGCGCGGCTCCATCGGCAGCTTGAACCGCGAGGGGCGGCAGCGGTTGCAGGCGGCGTTTGAGGCGGTGAACGCGCATTTCCAGACCCTGTTTACCGAGCTGTTTGGCGGCGGCGAGGCGCAGCTGGCGTTGATCGATGCCGACGATCCGCTGGAGGCGGGGCTGGAGATCATGGCGCAGCCGCCGGGCAAGAAGCTGCAATCGCTCACGCTGCTTTCAGGCGGTGAACAGGCCTTGACCGCGACAGCGCTGATCTTTGCGCTGTTTTTGGCCAACCCGGCGCCGATTTGCGTGCTGGATGAGGTGGATGCGCCGCTGGACGATGCCAATGTGGAGCGGTTTTGCGACCTGCTCGACCGGATGGCCGCCGATACCGCCACGCGCTTCCTAATCGTGACCCATAATGCGGTGACGATGAGCCGGATGCACCGGCTATATGGGGTGACCATGGCGGAGGCGGGTGTATCGCAGCTGGTGAGCGTGGACTTGCAGGCGGCGGAGAAGCTGCTGGTGAGCGCCTGACCCTAACCCAAGGCGCTAGGTGCAGCGCAGCACGGTTGACAGCGTGTGCCCCCATGGATAGACGCCCGGCCAAGCTCTGACGGCATAGTTGTCAGGGGCCATCGGCCTGTTCCGGGATGCCTTGCGGTGTTTTGGAGCAGCCTTAGTTCAGCAATCAGGGGTTTACCCGCCTTGTCCAGCAACCACGATGACGATGCGCTTGCGCGCCGTATCGCGGCAGCCCGGGAGGCCGAAGCGTCTAAGCGCGACGGCAGCAAGCGGGAGGAAAGCCAGGGCTGGTCGGTGGCGCTCGAGTTTGTGGGCGCCATGCTGGTCGGCGGCTTTATCGGCTGGTTCATCGACCGGCAGATTGGCACCGGACCCTGGGGGCTGATCGTGATGTTGTTGCTGGGCTTTGCCACCGGTCTCCGGTCGGTGTTGCGCCAGCAGAAGAAATTCGACGGAGAATAGACACCCCATGGCAAACCCGATGGAACAATTCGCCATCGAGCCGATCGTGCCGCTGACCGTGGCCGGGACCGACGTGTCTTTTACCAATTCCTCGCTCTGGATGCTGATCGCCATGCTTTTGGTGGCGGCGTTCCTGTACATCGGCACCGCGCGGCCGCAGCTGGTGCCGGGCCGCATGCAGGCCGCGGTCGAGCTATTGTATGATTTCATACGAGACATGCTGCGCGAGAATGTGGGCAAGGAGGGGCTGCGCTATGCGCCACTCATCTTCACCATCTTCATCTTCGTGCTGGCGTGCAACCTGCTGGGGCTGGTGCCGTTTGTGGGCGCCTTCACCCCCACCAGCCATATCGCGGTGACCTTCGGGCTGGCGGCGATCGTGTTCGTGCTGGTGCTGATCGTGGGCTTTGCCCGGCACGGGCTGCACTTCTTCACCCTGTTCCTGCCTGAGGGTACGCCGCTGTTCGTGCTGCCGCTGGTGGCGGCCATCGAGTTTCTGTCGTTCCTCTCGCGCCCGTTCACGCTGGCCATCCGGCTGTTCGCCAACATGACCGCGGGCCATGTGCTGCTGAAGGTTTTCGGCGGCTTTGTGGTGGCGCTGGGATCGTTTGAGGCGCTGCCCTATGTGCTGGGCATCGTGCCGTTGACGGTGAATGTCGCCATTACCGCGCTCGAGCTGCTTATCGCCGTGGTGCAGGCCTATGTGTTCGCGCTGCTTGCCTCGATCTACCTGAACGACGCAGTCAACCTCCACTGACAACCCGCTAGCAAGAAACAATAATCTCGGAAGGATTACGAATGGACGTCGCCTCTGCTAAACTGATTGCTGCCGGCCTCGCCGCCATGGGCGCGGGCCTTGCCGCCATCGGCGTGGGCATCATCTTCGGCATGTTCCTGTCGGGCGCGCTGCGCAACCCGGCCGCTGCCGAAAAGCTCGGGCCGCGCCTGATCTTCGGCTTCGCGGTGACCGAAGCGCTCGGCCTGATTGCGGCCGTGGTCGCGCTCGCGCTCGCTTTCGGCTGACGCACGGGTGCCGCAGTTCGAGCCTTCGGCATTTGCCTCCCAGCTGGTCTGGCTGGCGATTATCTTTGCCTTTCTGTATTTCGCGGTTGTGCGCCCCACGCTTCCCAAGGTGGGCCGGGTGATCGATGAGCGGGAAGGCAAGGTTTCTGCCGATCTGGACGCGGCAACCAGCGCCAAGGGCGAGGCGGACAGCATTCGCTCCCGCTATGACGAGGCGATGGTGGAGGCAAGGCGCAAGGCGCAGGCGGCCGTGGCCACAGCGCAGGACCATGCCGCCGGTGCCGCTGAAAAGCGGATGGCGGCGCTGGCGCTTGAGCTGGACGCCCGAACCGATGCGGCTGCTGCCCGGCTTTCCACTGCGCGGCTTGCTGCCGAGGCATTGCTGGCCGATGCGGCAGCGGCGCTTACCAGCGATGCGGTGGCACGGATTGCGGGCATCGAGATAACCCCAGCCGAGGCGCGCGCCGCTTTGGCCGAAGGTGGAGCCGGGCATGGCTGAACTGGTTCCTGGTGGCACGGCGCCGGCTGGCGGATTGCCCGGTGCGTTTGGCGAGCCGATGGACGGCCCCGGCCTGATCGAGATGACCGGCGCCGATGGGCATGGCGGCGACCACGCCGAACCCACGCTGCTTGGCCTGCCGGCCGAGACCTGGGTGTATGTCTCGATTGCCATCTTCCTGGTGCTGGCCGTGGTGGTGGGCAAGCTGCCGCAGCAGATTGCAGCGGCGCTCGATGCGCGGATTGCCAGTGTGCGCCGCCAGCTGGACGAAGCGAAGGCGCTGCGGGCGGAAGCGGAAGCCCTGCTCGCCGATGCCCATGCACGGGCGGAAGCGGCGGCGAAGGATGCTGCCGCCGTGATTGCCCGCGCCGAATCGGAAGCGGCCACGCTGATTGCCGACCGTGAAAAGGCCGCACAGGATACGATTGCCCGGCGCACCGCTGCTGCCGAGGCGCGGATTGAGGCCGCTGAGCGCAGCGCCGAAACAGCGCTCCGGGCCGATGTGGCGCGCCGGGTGACCGCTGCCGCCGGAGCCTTGATTGCCGAGCGGGCCGACAAGGCGGTGCAGGACCGGCTGACCGAAGATGCGATTGCCGGGCTCGATCGCCGGCTCCACTAGGTCCTGACCCTGGCGCACGGATACGCTTGAACCCGTGAAGCAGCGGTGCTAATGCGCTGGCCGCAATGTTGATCCGACTTTCCATGAGCCGACGCGGCTGACGCCCGGGCCGCCACACAGGCGGCGCCGGAGTTGTGCTACGCTCGCGCTCGAAAGTTCAGGTTCTCCGATAATCATTCGCCCTGCCGTTCCGGCCGATACCCCTGCCATTGATGCGCTGCTCGATGCCCGCTTCGGCCCGGCGCGGCACAACCGCACCGCCTATCGGCTGCGCGACGGCGTGGCTGCGCTGCCGGCGCTGAGCCTGGTGGCGATGAACGGCGAGGAGCTGCTGGGATCGGTGCAATGCTGGCCGCTGGCGCTTACAGGTGCGGACGGCGTGGCGCGGCCTCTCACCCTGCTTGGCCCGGTGGCGGTGGCGGCGGACAGCGAGTGCAAGGGGCTGGGCTCGGCGTTGATGGCGGCGGTGCTGGCCTTGGCCGATGCCGCCGGTGCACCGCCGATGCTGCTGATTGGCGATGCGGGTTTTTATGGTCGCTTCGGCTTTGCGAGTGCCGCGACCGGGCAATGGGCGGTGCCTGGCCCCATTGACCGGGCGCGGCTGTTGCTGCGCGGAGATGCGGCCGGAATGCCGGCGCAGGGCTGGCTGGGGCCGGCGGCGAGCTGCCGCGCCGCTGCCTGACAGGTTCGCCGACACTTTCGCCGCGTTGCGCGCAGCTTGCACGCCCGGCTAGAGTGCGACCATGACCGGGAACGACCATGCAGGCGCGGGGGATGTGCGCGATTCGGCCGGGCGCACGCTGGCGGAGCTTTCTGCCCTGCTGGCTGCCGGCAAGCTGCCGCCAGTGCATTTGTGGAACCCCGAACGGTGCGGCGACAGCGAGATGCGGATAGCCGCCGACGGAACCTGGTTTCACCAGGGCACTCCCATTGGCCGGCCGGCGATGGTGCAGCTGTTCTCCACCATTTTGCGGCGCGAGCCGGATGGATCTTTCGTGCTGGTTACGCCGCATGAAAAGCTGGATATCGCGGTGGAGGATGCGCCCTTTGTGGCGGTGGAGGTGGTGAGCGAAGGCAAGAGCGAAGAGCGGCGGCTGATCTTCCGGCTGAACACCG
>JBBQIP010000174.1:0-5512 GCA_038325045.1 Sphingomonadales bacterium | reverse complement strand
TCTCCACCGGACCATTGCCGTTGATGACATAGGCAAGGCCAGCAGTGTGGGTGAGCAGATGGCGCACCGTGATCGGCGTTTTCGCCGGGCGCGAGGCAAGGCTGGCCGCCGGGTCGATGGCCACTGTCATGGCGGCAAATTCGGGCGCGATTTCGCTTATCGGCTGGTCGAGGCGCATCCTGCCCTCGGTAATAAGCTGCATCACCATCATGCCGATGATCGGCTTGGTCATCGAATAGATGCGCCACAGCGTATCGGGCGTGACCGGCCGGCCGTTCTCAAATGCATCCTGCCCCACCAGCGTCCATTGCGGCCGGAACCGCCCCGGCCGCACCACGCCGAACACCGCGCCCGGCACCTTGTTCTCCGCCACATAGCGGCGCATCAGCGCTGCCACCGCCGGAAAGCCGGCCGCCACCATCTCGCGCGCAAACGCCGGTGCAGCTGCCAACGCCGCTCCGCCGGCGGCGGCGCCCAAAAATCCGCGCCGGTTGAATTCCATGGTCATCGGTTTGCCCTCATCAATCTCGAATCTTCAGCTCAATCCGCCAGCAGCCGCGCCGCCTGGGCGCGGGCTTCCGGGGTAATCGTCTCGCCGGACAGCATCCGCGCGATCTCTTCCAGCCGGCCCTCGTCGCTCAGCTTCACCACATCGGTGATAGCGGTGCCAGAGCCGGCGCGTTTCTCGATTCGCAGCTGCTGGCGGCCGCGCGCCGCCACTTGCGGGCTGTGGGTGACCACCAGCACCTGCGCCCGCGCCGATAGCCGCGCCAGCCGCTCGCCGATTGCCGATGCCACCGCCCCGCCCACGCCGCGGTCGATCTCGTCGAATACCAGCGTGCCGGCGCTGCCTTCGGCCGCCAGCGCCACCTTCAAGGCCAGCACGAATCGCGCCAGCTCGCCGCCGCTGGCAATCTTGATGAGCGGCGCAAACGGCGCGCCGGGGTTGGTGGAAATCTCGAAGCTCACCCGCTCGCTGCCCTCGGGGCCGTGCGCGCCCGTATCCAGCGGCTGGATCCGGGTGGCAAAGCGCGCCGTCCCCAGCTTCAGCGGTTCCAGCTCGGCCGCCACCGCCGCATCCAGCCGCCCGGCAGCAGCGCCGCGGGCTGCGCCAAGTGCTGCCGCCGCCTCGGCATAGCTGGTGGCCGCCACCCGCACCGCCTCGTCCATTGCCGCCAGCCCGGTTTCCCCCGCCACCAGCGCGCTCGCGCGCGCCTCCAGCGTGGCCAGCAGCGCCGGCAGCGAATCCGCCTCGGTGCGGTGCTTGCGAGCCATGGCGCGCAGCGCGAACAGCCGGGTCTCGGCCGCCTCGAGCCGCGCCGGGTCGGCCTCCAGCGCCTTTGTTGCCGCCGCCAGCTGCGCCTCCGCCTCGCCCGCTTCGGCCAGCGCCCGGTCCAGGCTGTCCAGCGCCTCCGCCAGCAGCGGGTGCTCGCCCGCCATCCGGCCCAGCCGGCGCCCAGCCTGCCCCAGCCGCTCGCTGCCCTCGGCCAGCATGGTGGCGGCGGTGCCCAGATCATCGGCCAGCCGCGCACCCTTCTGCATCGCGGCACGGGCCTCGGCCAGGCTGGCCTCCTCGCCCGGCTCCACCGCAAGCGCTGCAATCTCGGCTATCGAATGGTCCAGCCACTCGCGGTCGCGGGCATCGGCCTCGATCGCATCGGCCGCAGAGGCGCGCGCCGCGATTACCTTCTGCCACAGGGTCCAGCGGGCGCTCAATGTTGCCAGCAGCTTCCCGTGCCCGCCAAATTCATCGAGCAGCGCGCGGTGGCCGCTGGCGGCCAGCAGCCCACGCTCGTCGCTCTGGCCGTGTATTTCCACCAGCAGCGCGCCGAGGTCCCGCAGCAGTGCCACGCTCACCGGCTGGTCGTTCACAAAGGCGCGGCCGCCGCCATCGGCCTTCAGCTGCCGCTTCAGCAGCAGCGGCGCGCCGGGCTCGGTATCTATGTCGTTTTCTGCCAGCAGCGCGCGGGCGGGGTGCGCATCGTCCACCTCAAACTCGGCTATCACCCGCGCGCTATCGGCCCCGGCGCGCACCAGCCCGGCATCGCCGCGCGCGCCCAGCGCCAGGCCCAGCGCATCGAGCAGAATCGATTTTCCGGCACCGGTTTCGCCGGTGAGAACGGCAAGCCCCGGCCCCGGCTCAAGCCGCAGCCGCTCGATCAGGACGACGTTCTGGATATCGAGAAGGCTGAGCACAGAGGTTCTTTAACCGGCCTTTCCCCTTGCGCGCGACCCAAAAATCCCTATACCGCGCACCTTCGTCCTGCTGGCTTGCCTGCAGCCCGTAGTTGCGGGCCGCCCGGTACACCAGCTGGTCCGCCCGTTCCCCAATACAGGTGCCTCATGGCCGTTCCAAAACGCAAGACTTCACCTTCCCGCCGCAACATGCGCCGGAGCCACCATGCCCTTAGCCCGGCCAGCTTTCAGGAATGCCCCAACTGTGGCGAGCTGAAGCTGCCGCACAATCTGTGCGGGGCCTGCGGCTTTTATAACGGCCGCGAAGTCACCGAAGTCCAGGCCTGAGCAGCGGACGGCGCCAGCGCGTCCGGATGACCGCAAAAACCATCAGCGCCCCGATCATCGCGATCGACGTCATGGGCGGCGACGCAGGGCCCGCAGTGGTGCTGGCCGCTGCCGATATGGCGGCCTTGCGCTACCCCAGGCTGCGCTACCGGTTGCACGGCCGGGAAAGCGAAATTACTCCGCTGCTGGCCAAACTGCCCCGTCTCGCTGCGGTATCAGAGGTGGTGCACACCGATGATGTGGTGCTGGGCACCGACAAGCCCAGCCAGGCGCTGCGCCGCTCGCGCACCAGCTCGATGGGCATGGCAATTACTTCGGTGAAGGAAGGCGCGGCCCATGCCGCTGTATCGGCCGGCAACACCGGCGCATTGATGGCGCTTTCACTCGTCACGCTGCGCACCATGGCAGGCATCGACCGGCCGGCACTGGCGGCGCTGCTGCCCACGCTCCGCAACGATTCGGTGGTGCTCGATCTGGGCGCCAATACCGAATGCGACACTGAAAATCTGGTGCAGTTCTCGATCATGGGGGCAGCATTCGCGCGCACCGTGCTGGGGCTGGCACGGCCGCGTGTGGCGCTCCTCAACATCGGTGAGGAGGAGATGAAAGGCACCGAGGAGCTGAAACTTGCCGCCCAGCTGCTGCGCGCCGCCGATCTGCCGATGCAGTTTGAAGGCTTTGTGGAGGGCGACAAGATCGGCCAGGGCAATGTCGATGTGATCGTCACCGACGGGTTTTCGGGCAATATCGCTCTCAAGACCGCCGAGGGCACCGCCAAGCTGGTGACCGGCCTGCTCGCAAATGCATTCCGCTCCACCTGGCTTACCCAGCTTGGCTATCTGCTGTCGCGCGGTGCCCTGCGGGCGCTCGGTGCGCACCTCGATCCCAATGCCCATAACGGCGCTGTGTTGCTCGGGCTCAATGGCATCGTGGTCAAGAGCCATGGCTCGGCCAACCAGCGCGGCATCGCCAATGCGATCGGCGTGGCGCATGATCTGGTGGTGGACATGGTAGGCGCCCGAATCGCACACGATCTGGCCGAATTCCGGGCCCACCGCGAACCCATGCCTGCCATGACCGGAGACGCGGCCGCCGCCGCCACGGGAGACGCGGCATGATCCGCAGCCGGATCATCGGCACCGGCAGCTATCTTCCGGCAAAAAAGCTGGCCAATGCCGAGCTCGCCAGCCGCGTGGACACATCGGACGAGTGGATTGTGGAGCGCACCGGCATCCGCACCCGCCATATCGCCGCCGAAGGTGAGTTCACCTCCGATCTGGCGGTACAGGCGGCGCGCCGGGCGATGGTCGCCGCAGGCGTGGCAGCAGAGGCCATCGACCTGATCGTGGTGGCAACCGCCACGCCGGACCAGACGTTTCCGTCCGTCGCAACGGTTGTTCAGGCCAAGCTCGGCATTCCGGATTGCGTGGCCTTCGATGTGGCTGCGGTTTGCTCGGGCTTCCTCTATGCGCTCACGGTGGCAGACAGCCTTATGCGCACCGGCGGCCACAAGCGCGCGCTGGTAATCGGCGCCGAAACCTTTTCGCGGCTGCTGGACTGGGAAGACCGCGCCACCTGCGTGCTGTTTGGCGATGGCGCCGGCGCCGTGGTGCTGGCGGCCGAGACCGGCACCGGCAGCAACAAGGACCGGGGCATATTGGCAACAAAGCTGCATGCCGACGGGCGCTACAACGACCTGCTGTATGTCGATGGCGGCCCAGGCAGCACCGGCACCGTGGGCAAACTCCGCATGAAGGGCAAGGAGGTGTTCCGCCATGCCGTCACCAACCTCGCCGGCGTGATGAGCGAAACTCTGGCCAAAGCCGGGCTCACCGCTGCCGATGTGGACTGGGTGATTCCCCATCAGGCGAACCTGCGCATATTGGAGGCCACCGCCCGCAAGCTGGATCTGGCACCCGAAAAAGTGATCGTTACCGTGGCAGACCATGCCAACACATCGGCCGCATCGGTGCCACTGGCGCTTGACACGGCGGTAGCGGATGGGCGTATCAAGATGAACGATTTGCTGCTATTGGAGGCAATGGGTGGTGGCTTTACATGGGGGGCGGCTGCAATTCGCTGGTAATCGGCTCCCCATGCCAAGGGCCGAAGCCGAAATTTGGGGAAGAGCGCGATGTCAGTGACAGAATCGATTGCACCGGGCAGCCTGACCCGCGCAGAACTTTCCGATGCCGTACACCGCGAAATCGGCCTGTCTCGCGCCGAATCGGCCACGCTGGTTGAAGATGTGCTGGGCGCCATCTCCGAAGCGCTGCTCGCCGGCGACAATGTGAAGATTTCCTCCTTCGGCAGCTTCGTGCTCCGCAACAAGGGGCTCAGAATCGGCCGCAACCCCAAGACCGGCGTTGAAGTGCCGATCGAGCCGCGCACCGTGCTCACCTTCCGGCCGAGCCAGTTATTGCGCCAAGCCATCAACCGCTGAGCCGACCGATGAGCCGCGACACCCCAACCGAAAAATCAGACAACGCCTTTCGCACCATCGGAGAGGCTGCCGAGGTTATCGGCGTGCCGCAGCATGTGCTGCGCTTCTGGGAAACCCGGTTCACCCAGTTGCAACCGCTTAAGCGTGGCGGCGGCCGCCGCTATTACCGCCCGGCCGACATGGCGCTGCTGGAGACCATCCGCGCCATGCTCCACGATCAGGGTTTGACCATCCGCGGCGCCCAGCAGGCGCTTACATCGAAGAAACCCGCTCAGGCAGCCATGGCACCGCCAGCCGCGGCACCGGCAGCACCGGCAGCCGCTCCAGCAACTGCGCCCATGGCACCTGTCACCGGCCTATCCAGCGCCAGCCGGGGGCAGCTTGTCGAGATGAGGAACCGCCTGGCCCAGGCTCTCGCGGCCTGAAACCATGCGCTCGATCGCCCTGTTCAGCGTAAAGGGCGGCGTTGGAAAATCGGCACTGGCGGTCAATCTTGCCCATGCCAGTGCCACCCTGTCCGCGCGTCGCACATTGTTATGGGATCTG
>JBBQIP010000173.1:0-5518 GCA_038325045.1 Sphingomonadales bacterium | reverse complement strand
CTTACCCATGACATGATGGTGGCGGGCGTGCACTGGCCGCCCGGAGAAGATGCGGCCGATCTGGGGTGGAAACTGGTGGCGGCGGCGGCGAGCGACCTGGCCGCCATGGGCGCGCAGCCGGCGGGTGTGCTGTGTGCGCTGGCGCTGGGGCCGGAGGCGGGCGGGCCGTGGCAGGCCGCACTTGTGCGCGGCATGGGCCAGGCGCTGGGGGCCTTTGGCCTGGCGCTGTGGGGCGGCGATACCGTGGCCACGCCGGGGCCGACGATGCTGGGGATGACCGTGGTTGGCCATTGCGAGGCCGGGGCGGCGCTGGGCCGGGCGGGGGCGCGGGCGGGCGAGGGGCTGTGGGTTTCCGGGCATATTGGCGATGCCGGGCTGGGGCTGGCGATGGTGCAGGGCCGGATGCCGAAGGTGGCGGCGCTGGTGAAGCGGTTGCGGCGGCCTGTCCCCCGCCTTGCGCTGGGGGCGGCGCTGGTGGGCCGAGCGAGTGCGGCCATGGATGTATCGGACGGGCTGCTGATCGATGCCGGGCGGCTGGCGGCAGCCTCGGGCGTGGGGTTGGAGATCGACCTTGACCGGGTGCCGCTTTCGGATGCGGCGCGGGCGCTGGGGCTGGACCCGCTGGCGGCGGTGACTTCGGGCGAGGATTATGAGCTGCTGTTCACAGCGCCGGCGGGGGCGCGGCTGCCGGCGGGGGTGACCGAGATTGGCCGGGTGGTGGCGGGCGCGGGTTTGCAGCTGGTTGCGCATGGGCGCGCGGTGCCGCTGCCGGACCGGCTGGGATATGAGCACGCCGTTTGAAGGGCCTTTACTTGCGCCGCTTCGCTGCCATGGTGCGGCCGTGGATGACTGCCGGCGGTTCAGACCCGGAAAATGGCCGCCACGGGGGAGTTTGACATGGACCTGGTTCTGATTGCCATCGGCTGCGGGCTGGCGGCGGTGCTTTATGGAGTGGTGACGGCGCGGCAGGTGCTGGCGGCATCGCCCGGCAATGCGCGGATGCAGGAGATTGCGACTGCCATTCAGGAAGGTGCCGGCGCCTATCTGGGCAAGCAGTACAAGGCGATTGGTATCGTTGGGCTGGTGGTGGCGCCGCTGGTGTGGCTGTTTCTGGGGCCGGTGGCGGCGGGCGCCTTTGTGCTCGGCGCGGTGCTTTCGGGCGCCACAGGCTTTATCGGCATGAACATATCGGTGCGCGCCAATGTGCGCACGGCGGAGGCGGCGCGCGGCAGCCTGCAGGGCGGGTTGACCATGGCGTTCCGATCAGGTGCCGTGACCGGCATGCTGGTGGCGGGGCTGGCGCTGCTGGCGATTGCCGGGCTTTTTTATGCGCTGGTCTCCTCCGGCATGGCGGCGACCGACCGGGGCGTGGTGAATGCGCTGGTGGCGCTTTCGTTCGGGGCTTCGCTGATTTCCATCTTTGCGCGGCTGGGCGGCGGCATTTTTACCAAGGCGGCCGATGTGGGCGCCGACATGGTGGGCAAGAACGAGCTTGGCTTTGATGAGGATGACGACCGCAACCCCGGCGTGATTGCGGATAATGTGGGCGACAATGTGGGCGACTGCGCCGGCATGGCGGCCGATCTCTTCGAGACCTATGTGGTGACCATCGGCGCCACCATGGTGCTGGTGGCGCTGCTGGTGGGCGGCGGCGATGCGGCGCGGCTGATGACGCTGCCGCTCCTTGCCTGCGGGGTGTGCATCATCACCTCGATCATCGGCACCTATTTCGTGCGGCTGGGCAGCGGCTCGATCATGGGCGCGCTCTACAAGGGGCTGATCGTCACCGGGCTGCTTTCGGTGCCCGCACTCTGGTTTGCCACGGCTGCGGTGTTTCCGGACATGAATGCGGTGATTGGTGCTGCTGGCGATGGGGCGGGCGGCTTTACCGGCCGGGCGCTGTTCTATTGCATGCTGGTGGGGCTGCTGGTGACCGCGCTGATCGTGTGGATTACCGAATATTATACCGGCACCGAGTATCGCCCGGTGCAATCCATCGCCAAGGCGAGCGATTCAGGGCATGGCACCAACGTGATTCAGGGGCTGGCGGTCTCGATGGAATCAACCGCGCTTCCCACGCTGGTGATCATCGGCGGCATCATTGGCACCTATCAGCTGGCCGGGCTTATCGGCATTGCCTTTGCGGCTACTGCGATGCTGGCGCTGGCCGGCATGATCGTGGCCTTGGATGCCTATGGGCCGGTAACCGACAATGCCGGCGGCATTGCCGAGATGGCCGGGCTGGAAGCGCAGGTGCGCGAGCGGACCGATGCACTGGATGCCGTGGGCAACACCACCAAGGCGGTGACCAAGGGCTATGCCATCGGCTCGGCAGCGCTGGCGGCGCTGGTGCTGTTTGCCACCTATACCGAGGATCTGGAGCAGTTCTTCGGCGATGTGGCGGTCGATTTCTCGCTCTCCAACCCTTATGTGGTGGTGGGTCTGCTGCTGGGCGCGCTGCTGCCTTATCTGTTTGGTGGCATGGCGATGACGGCGGTGGGCCGCACTGCACAGGCAGTGGCGCAGGATATTCGCGCGCAGTTCAGGGAAAACCCCGGCATTGCGACGCGCGAAGTGCGCCCCGATTATGCGCGCACCGTGGGGCTGGTGACGGCAGGCGCCATCAAGGAGATGATCGTGCCTTCGCTGCTGCCGGTGCTGGCGCCGGTGGTGGTGTATTTCGCCATCACCGCCGTGGCTGGGCAGGGCAATGGCTTTGCCGCACTCGGTGCGCTGCTGATGGGGGTTATCGTCTCGGGCCTGTTCGTGGCCATCTCGATGACCAGCGGCGGCGGCGCGTGGGACAATGCCAAGAAGGTGATCGAACAGGGTGCCTACGGCGGCAAAGGCTCCCCCGCGCACCAGGCGGCGGTGACCGGCGACACGGTGGGTGACCCGTACAAGGACACTGCCGGCCCTGCGGTGAACCCGATGATCAAGATCACCAACATCGTGGCGCTGCTGCTGCTGGCTTCGCTGGCGCACTGAGGATGCTTTGGCGGTTGGCGGGTGGCGGGTGCAGTGCGCCCTGCTGCTTTGCGCCATATGGGAAACACCCGAAATGCGGCTAGTGCAGGGTACCATGAGGCGGTCCGCACCGCGGCCGTATTGACCCAAGGAAACCAGATGGCGCGTTTGTTTATTGCCGGCATCCTCCTGCTGGCCACCCCTGCGGCGGCGATAGCGGCATGTGCGCCCCTGAAGCTTCCGCCGCCGGGCTCCAAGCGGTCCGAGGTTGTGGCGGCGGTCATGCCGGCGGTCATTCAGGTGCAGGCGCGGTTCGGCCCCGATACCAATGAAAGCTATCAGGAAGCGCTGGGCGACGCGATGCGCGAAACACAGGCCAGCAGCAAGCAATCGCTTGGCAGCGGCTTTATCGTTTCGGGCGACGGGCTGGTGGTCACCAACGAACATGTGGTGGCGCAGGCCACCCAGATTACGGTGCGGCTGGCCGATGGCAGCACAAGAGGTGCCATGCTGATAGGCAGTGACGAGCAGACCGATATCGCCCTGCTCCGCATGGAAACTCTGGCAGACTGCTATCCTTCGTTGACCTGGGGGGACAGCGACAAGTTATCGGTTGGCGAAGACATTACGGCGGTCGGTTCGCCCTATGGGCTGGGCGGCTCGGTATCGGCGGGGATCGTGTCCGGTCGTGGCCGGGCATTGGGCAGCGGGTCCTATGCCGATTTTTTGCAGATCGATGCAGCTATCAACCAGGGCAACAGCGGCGGGCCGCTGCTTGATGCGGGTGGCCGCGTTGTCGGGATCAACACGGCCATATTGGCGCCGTCTGGCGGTAATATCGGCATTGGCTTTTCGCTGCCATCGGCCATGGCGCGGCGCGTGGTCGGTGATTTGCTGGCGCGGGGCAAGGTCAACAGAACCCGCCTGGGGCTTACCGTGGAGGGTTTGACCGGCGATATTGCGGAAGCGCTTGGCCTGCCATCGGTTGATGGGGTGCTGGTGGTCGATGTCGAGCCGGGCAGTCCGGCCGATCGTGCCGGGATCGTATCTTCGGATGTGGTGCTGGTTATCGATGGCCGCACGGTTAGTGGAATGGGGGAGCTTTCGGCCAAGGTGGCGACCGTTGAGGCGGGGAGCACCGTGCAGGTTCAACTGTGGCGAGGCGGCAAGGAGCTATCGATCGGACTGGTTCCCGCCTTCAAGCCCGACGCTGCCCTGCGCGCCGAGGCACTGACGAGCGGAGCGGCGGCTGAATCGTTCGTTTCGTTGTCAGGCCTGCGGCTTGCGGGGACGACGAGCAGGATGAACGAGGTTGCGGGGCAAAGCGGCGCCGAAGGCGGCCTGATCGTGGTTGCGGTGGAGCCCAACAGCCCCGGTGAAGCGCGCGGGATTGCGGTTGGCGACATAATCATCGGGCTGGCAGGCAAGCCGCTGGCCTCGACAGTGCAATTTACCGATGCCGTGGCCGCCGCACGCGCGAGTGGAAGGCGCAACATATTGATAACGCTTCTTCACGGCAGAAATACGGTCTGGATGGCCTTGCCGGTGAACTCAAAGTTCTGACGCCGCGTTAAGCCGCGTTTCTATCGCGCTATCGCCGCTGCCAACCACTCTGCTGCCTGTTGGGGCGCGCGCTTGTCGGTTTCGCGGTCTACCTGCCAGTTGGCTTCGCGCATCAGGGTTACCGGGATGCGGTTTTCGAGGGATGCGAGACGGCGGGTGAGATCGGGGCGGCGGGGGCCGACCAGCAGCAGCGCATCATAGGCGGGGAGTGCGCCCTGGGGGTCGGCGAGCAGGGTGAGATCGTCGGATGCTATGCGGCCATCGGACGAGAAGGCGGTGATGACATCGGCATCGCCGTTCAAGAGCGCCTGCACCATGAGGGTGGGGGTGAAGGCGGTGAGGCGGGCGAAGCGCAGGCCATAGGTGCGCTGGAGCGCCGCCCATTCTTCGCGGCTCTGGAATTCGGTATCGGTGGCGAGGCGCAGGCGCCGCGCGCGCGGGGCGAGATCGGCGAGGGTGGTGATGCCGAGCGCGCTGGCCTGATCGCGGCGCATGGCGAGCGCATAGGCGTTTTCGAAGCCCAGTGCAGCCGCGATGGTGACCTTGTGGCGGCGGGGGAGCTCGCGGCGGAGTTCGGCGAGCATGGCGGCGCGGGCTGCCACTTCGGGGCGGGCGAGGATGTTGTTCCAGAGCGTGCCCGAATAATCGACATAGACCTCGATATCGCCGGCGGCGAGCGCGCGGAAGGCGACCGCCGAGCCGAGGCCGGAGCGGATGGTGACCGGCAGGCCCTGGGCGCGCAGGCGCGCGGCGATGAGTTCGGCGAGGATATACTGCTCCCCGAAGTTTTTGGCGCCGACCACGACCGGGCGCTCGGCGGTGGCGGGCGCGCGGTCGTTCCACCACAGGCCGAGGATGGCGGCGACCATGGCGGCCAGCAGGGCTGCGCCGAGCGCTGCGGTGCGCCAGCGGCGCTGGGCGAGGCCGATTTCCACCCGCCAGAGCGCCATGTCGGTGAGGATGGCGATGAGCGCTGCGGCGATGCAGC
>JBBQIP010000172.1:0-5519 GCA_038325045.1 Sphingomonadales bacterium | reverse complement strand
TAGCCTTCTGCCAACCTAGCCTTCTGCCAACCTAGCCTTCTGCCAACCTAGCCGTCTGCCAACCCGCCCGCCAGCCCCGGCTTCAAGGGCCAGCGGGCCGACTGGCAGGAGTGGAGGGGTTCGAACCCCCGGCCCTCGGTTTTGGAGACCGATGCTCTACCAGCTGAGCTACACTCCTAGGGTCGGGCGCTGGCCTATACCGGGGAGCACCCGCCCACGCAAGCCGCCCGTTCGTGCAGTGCTTTTCGAGCCTCTGCAGTTGAAAGCGGGTTCGCGCCCGCGTATGCGGCAAACAACGCATCGCGGGTATAGCACAATGGTAGTGCAGCAGCCTTCCAAGCTGAATATGCGGGTTCGATTCCCGCTACCCGCTCCAGCCTTCCGGCCCGGCGTTCGCGTCGGCGCTAAATTCCCTGCCGGCACCCCTTAACACCTGCCGGCTTCCGCCGTTGCCACTTCCGACACGGATCGCCCGATTTGGCGCGCCAGAGAAGCTGCGGAGGACTTGATGAGCATCGAAACCGGGCGATTGATTGCCGAAACCGAAGCCCCGGCAGAAACAGCCGCACTCACCTGGTTCGACCAGATCCGCACGCTGGTGGTAAACCATGCTCTGCCGCCGGAGCCGCAAGTCTATGATCTGCTCTGGCGCTATGTGCGTGACGAGAACCACGATCTTTCGCTGGCCGTGGACCGTGCCATCGCCACCGATGCCTTCAATCTCCCCATGCTCCTCGATCTGCGGGTGCAGCATATCGATGGCATCGCCTCGGGCGAAGTCGCCAGCCTGGTGGATGTCGTGCACGGGCAGGCGCAGGCGCTCACCCACACCATCGAGGTGGGCCAGACCAATCTGGCAGAATATGACAAGGCGATTTCCTATGGCTCCTCGGTGCTCTCGGCGCCGCTCGAAGCCGCGGCGCTGGCCAATCTGCTCGAAGGGCTGGGCGAAGCCACCACCACCATGCAGGCCGCCAACGCGAAGCTGGCCGCCGATCTGGCAGTCGCCGTCTCCGAAGCGCGCACGCTTTCGGTGAAGCTGGGGGCCGCCCAGCGCGCCGCAGTAACCGATCAGTTGACCGGGCTGCTCAACCGGCGCGGCACCATCGCTGCCATCGAGCAATCCCAGTCGAAAAGCCGCGCGGACGGCCAGCCGCTGGCGCTCGCGCTGGTCGATATCGACAATTTCAAGCGGGTGAACGACCGCTTCGGCCATGCGCTGGGCGATGATGTGCTGCGCTTCGTGGCCAAGCATCTGGCCGATTATGCCGATCAGCTTGGCGGCACCACCGGGCGGCTGGGCGGCGAGGAATTCGTCACCATCCTGCCCGGCCATGCGGTGCCGGCAGCGGTCGCGGTGGTGGACCGTATCCGCGCCCGCCTTGCCAGCCAGGTCATCCGCAACGCGGTCGATGGCTCCAGCCTCGGCCGGGTCAGCTTTTCCGCCGGTGTGTCCGGCGACAAGCCGGAAGATACCGCTTCCACCTTGCTGGAACGTGCCGACAAGGCGCTGTACATGGCCAAGCGCATGGGCCGCGACCGGGTGGTTCCGGACCGCGGTTGAGCCGGGGTTAAAGCCTTCTTCCGCAATCTCGCATTGACAAGCAGGCGCCCAGTTCGCCACTAGCGCCGCTTGCCGACGCGGCGTGGTGCGGAGGGGTGGCCGAGCGGTCAATGGCAGCAGACAGTAAATCTGCCGGGTTTTCCCTACGTTGGTTCAAATCCAACCCCCTCCACCACCGCGCCGGCAAACTGCTTCCCGATACCGGCCGCTTCAGCCGGTTTATCGCCCGGTGGCACCGGTTCGCCGCCTCTACGCTCGCAATTTGATTTAAAAACCCCCCATGTTGCTCATGTGAAGCCTGCGCCCATCCCCGGTGCTGGCAATGTTGTGCCTATGGCAGCAACCTCAGAACGGAGCATCTCCATGAACCACGCCGCCAAACTGACAGCCACCCGAATTTCGTTCGCTCTTGCCATCGCCGGGGTCGCCGCAGTGCCGGTCGCCGCACCAGCCTTTGCGCAGGCAGCCGCCAAGCCGAATTTCGCGGCCGGCGGTACCGTCTATGATACCAGCGGCGGCATCGCCGGCACGATTGCGGAAGCCTCGGCGGACGCGGTGGTCATCGACACGGGCCGCAACAAGGTGGCGATCCCGCCTGCATCCTTCGGCGCAGGCGAAAAAGGCCCGATTCTCGCCATGACCATGGCGGAGCTTGACGCTGCCGCCGATGGCGCCGCCGCTGCCGCCAAGGCGCAGCTGCTTGCAGCCCTGGTGCCGGGCGCCGCCGTAAAGGGCAGCGCCGGCCAGCCGATCGGCGCTGTCGAAAAGCTGGACGGCGAGTTCGTGCTGCTTCGCAGCGAAGCGGGCAAGGCCCGGGTTCCGGTCACGGCGCTGGCGGTTGATGGCGGAGCGCTGATGCTGGGCATGACCGCAGCCGATTTCACCGCCGCAGTCGAAGCCACCAAGGTTTCCGATCCGGAAGCCTGAACGGGCAAAAAGCTGTACGGGCTGTTCTGGGCGCACAGGCCCCGCTAAGGGGAGCCATGGGCCGCAGACCTCACCCCCGCAACGCCAGCGGCCAGAAAAGCCAGTTCCCACGGCTTTATGGCCGGCATGCGGTGTTTGCAGCGCTCGATAATCCCGAGCGGTCTTTCCGCAAGCTGCACGCCACCCACGAATCGGCCAAGACCATCGTCATCCCGCCCGGGCTCACGGTCCAGTACGGCGATGATCATGATCTCGGCCGGCTGGTGCCGGCCGATGCGCCGCACCAGGGGTTCGTGCTGGAAGTGGAGCCGCTCGATTCGGTATGGCTCGGCGACATTCTGACCGAAGCGCTGGCAGACGGAGACAACCGGCCGATCATCGTGCTCGATCAGGTGACCGATCCCCACAATGTCGGCGCCATCATGCGCTCGGCCCTCGCCTTCAACGCCCGCGCGCTGGTGACGCAAGACCGGCACAGCCCGGCCGAATCGGGCGTGCTGGCCCGCTCCGCCTCGGGCGCGCTGGAGGCCCTGCCATGGTGCCGGGTGGTCAATCTGGCGCGCGCACTGGCGGAAATCGGCGATGCCGGCTTCTGGCGCATCGGGCTGGATGGCACCGCCGAAGCCACCCTCGAAAGCGCACTCGGCACCACCCGCCCGGCGCTGGTGCTCGGCGCCGAGGGCGAAGGCCTGCGCGCCCTCACGGTGGAGAATTGCGACCAGATGGCCAAGCTGCCGATCAGTGCTGCAATGGAAAGCCTGAACGTGTCGAATGCCGCTGCCATCGCACTTTACGCGGCGGCGCGACGCGGGCAGGCGTAGCGGCGTGCCACCGGTTGTCAACCGGCACGGGCTGCTTTTCATAGCGCTGGGCCGAGAATTGCGAGGCCGGAAGGAAGACAGCTATTGTGCCTTCAAAATTCCACCAGGCGATGCTAGCGCTGTTCACGATAACGCGTCACAGTATAGAACCTCTTGCTAGATGAGGATCCAAATGCGTCTATTAGCCGGACTTCTGTCATTGATGGGACTTCTCGGCAGTTGTGGCGCCAATAACACCAACTCAAGCGGAAATGCTGTCGCAAATTCGCCAATGCCCGCTCCCTCGCCGACCCCCTTACCAACCCCGTCGCCGATGCCATTACCTGCACTACCACCTTCGATATCAAATACTGGCGAGGTAAAACCGGACGCGTCTTCTACGTTCATTTCCGCGAACCTGGAATTAGATATTACAGGTGGCGCCAGCCAGATGAACGGAGTTATCACAGGTGGGGCAACTAGCGGTAGGTCTACGGAAATAGACACACGAAACTTTAATGCAAACTACAGCAATTTGGTAGGCTATACCTTGTCCGATGCCTTCAACTCAATAAATTTCAGCCCAATTCAACTTACGAGAGATACCACCATTCGGAATGGAAACGGAGTGGTATTATTTACTAATATCGTTGAAAATCGGCAAGATTACTTGGCGCTGTATCAACAGACTGCCTTTTCATCGAGTTCCGAGGGCGGCGGCTTCACCACCGCTCGGTACGGCGGCACTGCCGGCTGGCAAAACACTGTTCTGGTTGGTCAGGCGCGGCGTACAAGACTAAATTATTTCGGCTACGGGCCAGCGACACCTGTTGCAGCCATGCCTCGGAGCGGGATCGTCACGTTTTCGGTTCTTGCCACAGGAAATTACGCCACGGATACAGACTTGTGGTTCCTATCAAGTGGAAACGGAAATGTTATCTCTGTCGATTTCGGCACACAGACCGTTTCACGAAAGATCGGGCTGCGAGGGGAAAATTTCTTTAAGAGTGTCGTCGGAGGTATCGGAAGCTTTCCAATTGATGGAGCCATCATCGGAAACTCTCTGACTGGCAGCTTTTCCGAAGGAAGTTTCGGAACATCTGGTCGAGTTCCCGGTCAGTTTAAATTGCTGTTTGTCGGGCCTAGCGCCGAAGAATTGATCATAACCTTCGTAGTAAATGACGGGTCCCAAGCTTTGGCAGGGGCCGCTGTCGCAGTCAGGGAGCCGTCCAGAAACTAGGCTCCACTATTCTCTTGGCGCAACGCATCTACACAAATTATGTTCAGGGCACTTCGGGGAACCATATTGATTTTCCGATCCGTACTTGGCCACGACGTACGACGCAACGCCAAGCTGGCGAAGGCCGGGGCATCCTCCTGAATGGCCGCGTGACCTGCGGCAACTACACCGAAAACCAGTTGACCGCCGCCAGCTATCCGACGCCCGCGTTGCCACTCTACAACCCGCTCGACCGCCTCAGTAGCTTTCGCTCGCATAAACGAAATCGGTGCTGCCGGTGGTGGCGAAGCGGGCCAGCAGCAGGTCGGCATTGGTCTGGCCGCTCGCGGCAATCTTCATCAGCGGTGCCAGAAAGCCCTGCTCGGTATCGCCCATGCGGTTTTCCCGCGCGCGCCGCGCCAGCCCCCGGTCGGCGATGGCCAGCACCTCCTTCGCCAGTGCCTGCAAGGTGCCGCCGCTCGGGCTGGCGGCCTTCAGCCCCAGCCGGGGCACTTCCTCGCGCAGCCGGGCATGGTCGGCCGGGCTCCAGTCCTTCACCAGCTGCCACGCGGCATCGAGCGCCACATCATCATAGAGCAGCCCCACCCAAAGGGCGGGCAGCGCGCAAATCTGGTCCCAGCGCCCGCCATCGGCGCCGCGCATTTCCAGATAGCCCTTCATCCGCACTTCGGGAAAGGCCGTGGAAAGATGGTCCTTCCAATCCCCCAGCCGGGGCTTTTCACCGGGCAAAACAGACAGTCTGCCCGCCAGAAAATCGCGGAAGCTGTGCCCGGCGGCATCGATGTACTTCCCGTCGCGAAACACGAAATACATCGGCACATCGAGCGCATAATCGGTGTAGCGCTCAAAGCCGAAGCCATCTTCAAACACGAATGGCAGCGTGCCAGTGCGGTGCGGGTCGGTATCGGTCCAGATATGGCTGCGGTAGCTCAAAAAGCCATTGGGCTTGCCTTCGGTGAACGGCGAATTGGCAAACAGCGCAGTCGCC
>JBBQIP010000171.1:0-5521 GCA_038325045.1 Sphingomonadales bacterium | reverse complement strand
GTCACCGAGCTGGAGCGATTGGCCGGCGATGGCGTCGAGATTGCCGGCAAGGTGCTCGAATGGCGGCAGAATTCGAAGCTCAAATCGACCTATACCGATGCCTTGCAGGCGCAGATCAACCCGGCCACTGACCGCGTCCATACCAATTATGCGCTGGCCGCAACCTCGACCGGGCGGTTGTCGTCGAACGACCCCAACCTCCAGAACATCCCCATCCGCACCGAGCTGGGCCGGCGCATCCGCCATGCCTTTGTGGCCGCCCCCGGCCATGTGCTGATGGCGGCCGATTACAACCAGATCGAGCTGCGGCTGGTGGCACATATCGCCGATATTCCGGCGCTGAAGGCGGTCTATGCCGAAGGCGGCGATGTGCACGCGCTGACCGCGCGCGAAGTGTTCGGCGAAGTGAACCGCGAAACCCGGGCGCGCGCCAAAACCATCAATTTCTCGATCATCTACGGCATCTCCGCCTTTGGCCTCGCCCAGCGGCTGGGAATCGACCGGGGCGAGGCGGCGCGGTTCATCGAACTCTATTTCAGCCGCTTCCCCGGTATCCGCCGCTACATGGCCGAAACCATCAACGCGGCGCGCGAACAGGGCTTTGTGACCACGCTGATGGGGCGCAAATGCCACGCACCGCTCATCAACGCCCGCAACCAGTCCGAACGCCAATTCGCCGAACGCGCCGTGGTGAACGCCCGCATCCAGGGCACCGCCGCCGACATCATCAAACGCGCCATGGTGCAGCTGCCCCCCGCCCTGACCGCCGCCGGCCTCGGTGCGCGGATGCTCCTCCAGGTGCACGACGAACTGGTGCTGGAAGTGCCCGAAGCCGAGGTCGAGGCGACCAGGCCCATCGTCGAGCAAGTGATGGCAAACGCCCACCGCCCGCTCATCGAACTATCCGTGCCGCTGGGTGTGGAGATCGGACAAGGGATCAGCTGGGGCGACGCGCATTGAGGCAGGATGCCTCCGGCGGCACGTTGGCAGCCATTACTCCCAGTGGAAAAAATCCGTGACCGTGCGCGGTGCGTCCACGATTCCGCGCACGAAGTGCTGGCTGGGTTTGCCTTCGCGGCCGATGGGCATGGCGTGGCCGAGGTCGGGGATGAGGTGGGCTGCCACGTCGCCGCCGGCCAGTCGCCAGGCGTCGGCGAGCCGGGCGGCGTTGTCCGGATGCACCCGGTCATCGGCCAGCCCGTGCCACAGGCTGAGCGGTGGCGGTGCGGGTGGGAGCGACTTTGCCAGCACTTCTGGCGAGGGCAGGCCGCCAGCCATGGCGTTGAGGCCGGACGCGACATCGAGGGCGACGCCGGCCGGCACGCCGGCCATGGCGGCTATGCCGGCGATGCGGCCCGGATAGGCGGAGACCAGTGCCAGGGCCATGGCGGCGCCGGCGGAGAGGCCGGTGAGGTAGATTGGCCCGGGGTCGAGATTGTGATCGGTTTGCACTTGTGCGGCGGTGGCCATGATGGCGGCGGCTTCGCCGTTGTGGGCGCGGTTGTGGTCGGGGTCGTACCAGCTGAAGCACAGGCCCTGGTTGCCGGCTGTGGTTTGTTCGGGCAGCAGCAGCGCCACGCCGAGTTCCGCTGCCAGCCGCGCCCAGCCCGAGCCGATGGAGAACAGGGCCGCATTCTGGGTGCAGCCGTGCATGGCGACCAACAGCGGCGTGCCCGGCCGGGGCTCGGGCGGCATCGACAGCCAGAAGTTGAGCCGGGCGCCCCCGGCGGGACCGCCGACACGCTGTAGCGGGGGGAGCGTGCTCAGCGGATTGCCATTTCTGCGGCCGCAGCGGTAATCCGGGCGCGGGCGGCGGGATCATCCTTGAAGGCGGCCAGCGCGCTGTCGCGGGCCTTGGCGGCGGCGGCGGTTTCCCCCAGCACGCTGCGGGCGCGCATCAGCCGCAGCCAGCCGGCTTCATCGCGCGGATTGGCGGCGAGCTTTGTGGCCAGCCCATCGACCATGCCGCGGATCATCGCCTGCTGGGCGCCTGGCGGCATGGCCTGCACCGCCTGCACCTGCTCGCGGCTCGGCCCCGGCAGCACGCCGGCGGGGGCGGCTGGCCCTGCGGCAGCGGCTGCAGCGGCGGCAATTGCCGGCGGCGCTGGCGATGCCACGGTGGCGCCGCCGGTGGCCGGCGGCCGCAGGGCAGCGAGGCGCGCGCTCACATCCACGCCCGCTTCGCGCGCGGTCGCCTCGATGATCTGGCGCAGCTGCGGCACCCAGGGGGCATCGGGCGCGCTGTCACCGAGCAACTTTATCCAGTCATCTATTGCTGCGTTCAGCTCACCGTCCTGCGCCTTGCCGATGGCGAGGAAATAGCGGGCGCGGGCATCGCCGGCATCTTGCACGTTGGCGCGAACGAAGGCGGCGCGGGCATCGGGGGTCACCTGCCCGTCTGCTGCCTGTACCAGCGCCTCCCCAAAGGCGGATTGATAGCCTTCGCCGCGCGGATCGAGTGCCACGGCTTTTGCATAGGAGCGCGCTGCATCGGGGAAGCGGCGCAGGTTGAAATAGCTCCAGCCCAGCATGCGCCAGCCCTCGGCATCATCGGGCTTTTCCGCCAGCCGGGCTTCCAGCCCGGTTACCAGCCGGCCCACTTCGGCATCGGCGGCGGCAGATGCTGCCGGGTCTGTGCCATCAGCGGCAACTGGGCCGGTTGCGGCCACGGCGGCAGCGCCTTCGGCAGCGGGCGCGCCAATATCGGCGCCGCCAAGCTCCGGCCGGCCCATGCCGGTATAGAGCGCGGCCGCCGCACCGGCCACCAGCACCGCCAGCGCCACCGCCACGCCCGAAAGCGCGCGGGCGGCAAACGGCCTTGGTTCATCCTCGGCCAGATGGCCGGCGGCGAGCATCCGCCGCTTGATCTCGGTGCGCAGTCCTTCTGCATCGGCCGGCGGGATGGTGCCTGAGGCAAGCTGCACATCGACATCGGCCAGCTGGTCCCGGAGCACGGCGAGCGTGGCGGACCGGGCATCGGCGCGCGCCTCCTGCCGGCGCACCAGCGGCACGGTGAGAAGCGCTGCAACCAGCGCTGCCATGGCAGTGAGGATGATCCAGAGGGTCATGCAAAGGTCCGGAATTGGCGCTGGGAAGGGATGCGAGGGCAGGCCGCGCCGCTTCAACGCGGTTGCGGCGGCCCGGTCAAGCTATGGGGGGTCAAGTCGGGTGCGGAAAGGTCAGCGAGCGAGGCGGCTTCTGCCGGGGTGAGCGGCGCATCGCCGGCTGGTGCCCCTGCCCCTGCTGCTGGCCGGCGACGCCAGAAAGCCAGCCCGGCCGCACCCGCGCCGAGCAGCAGGAACGGCCCTGCCCATAGCGCCCAGGTGGCCGGCTTGAACGGCGGCTTCAACAGCACGAAATCACCGTAGCGGGCGGAGACATAATCGAGCGTCTGGGCATCGGTGCGGCCCATCCGCAGCTGTTCGCGCACCACGATGCGCAGGTCGCGGGCCAGCGGTGCGTCTGAATCGTCGATGGACTGGTTCTGGCAGACCACGCAGCGCAGTTCCTTCGAGAGGTTCCGCGCCCGGGCTTCGAGAGCCGGGTCGGCGAGCATTTCATCGGGCAGCACTGCGAGCGCCGGGCCGGACAGAAGCAGCAGCAGTGCCGCTATCGCCGGCCTCATGCCTCCGCGCTCAGCTGCGCCATCAGCGGTTTGATCGTGGCTTCCCATACCTGCGGAGAAATCGGGCCGATCTGCTTGTAGCGGACCCGGCCGCGCTTATCGACGATGAAGGTCTCGGGCACGCCGGTTACGCCGAGATCGATTGCGGTGCGCCCGGCTTCATCGGCGGCCACCGCCGTATAGGGGTTGCCCCAGCGCTCCAGCCAGCCGCGCGAATCGGAAGGTTTGTCCTTCCAGGCAAGGCCATAAACCGGCACGCCTTCGGCCGCGATCTGCGTGAGCACCGGATGCTCCTGCGGGCAGGCGGCGCACCAGCTGGCGAACACATTCAGCAGCGCCGGCTCGCCGCGGATGGCAGCGGACGCAAAGCCGGGGCCGCCACCGGGAACCGCCTCGATGCCCGGCAGCGCGAATTCGGGCAGCGGCCGGTCTATAAGCTGCGAGGGCAGCAGCTTGGGATCATGGGTAAGGCCCACGCCGAACACCGCGATGAGCCCGGCGAACGCCAGCACAGGCAGCAGGAATAACAGCCGTTTCATGCGCCAGACCTTACTCCGCCGGTACCGGCATCACAACCGCTGGCGGCATTGGGGGGCGCGCCACCGGCAGCCGGGTGGGCGCGCCGATGCGGTAGCGGCGGTCGGCAAGGCTGGCGGCGCCGCCCATTGCCATCATCAGCCCGCCAAACCAGATCCAGCCCACGAACGGATGCCAATAGGCGCGCACCACCAGCCCATCGCCGGCTGGCCCCTGCCCCGCATCGCCGATGGCCACATAGCTGTTGCCGGTCAGCCCCACGCCGATGCCGGCCTCGGTGGTCTGGTTGCGGCTGTTGGGGTAGATGCGCCGCTCCGAGACGAGCAGCTCGTCCGTGCCGCCGCGGCGGACCGTGAAGCGCGCCTGCAGGGCGCGGTAGTTGGCGCCCTGCACTTCGCGCACCGACTGGAAGCGGACCGAGGTTGCGCCCACCTCAATCTGTTCGCCGGGGCGCATGACGGTGATCTTTTCAGCCGAGAACACGCTCATGGTGGTGATGCCCACCACCAGCACGCCGAGGCCGGCATGCGCCAGCGCCATGCCGAGCACCGCTGGCGGCGTGGTGCGGACCAGCCGGAAACTGAACCCCGACGCCCCGCGCCAGCGCCGGAGCAGCACCATCGCACCGCCGGCGATGAGCCAGAGCGCCAGCGCCAGCCCGAAGGCGGCCGCCACCTGCGAAAGCCCAAGCAGCGCCAGCGCCGCTGCAAAGGCCGCCAGCGCGGCCAGCGCCAGCCACTTCGCCTTGGGGGCGAGCGTCTTCACGCTGTCCCGCTTCCAGGCGAGCATCGGCCCGATGGTGACCAGCAGGAGGAGCGGCACCGAAAGCGGCGCGAAAACCATGTTGTAATAAGGCGGGCCGACCGAAACCTTGGCGTCGAACGCCTCCATGATGACGGGATAGAAGGTGCCGAAGAACACCACCGAGGTGATCGCCATCAGGAACAGGTTGTTGAGGGTGAGCCCGGCCTCGCGGCTGACGCCCGAGAACAGCGCGCCCGACCGCAGCATGGGCGCGCGCAGGGCAAACAGCGCCAGCGCGCCGCCGGTGGCGCCCACGATCATCGCCAGAATGAACACCCCGCGCTCGGGATCGACCGCAAAGGCATGGACCGAGGTGAGAATACCCGAACGCACGAGGAAGGTGCCGATGAGCGAGAGCGAAAAGGCCAGGATGGCCAGCAGGATTGTCCAGCCGGCAAGCGCCTGCCGCTTTTCGGTGACGATGGCCGAATGGAGGAGTGCGGTGCCCAGCAGCCAGGGCATGAGCGAAGCGTTTTCAACCGGATCCCAGAACCACCAGCCGCCCCAGCCGAGCTCGTAATAGGCCCAGAAGCTGCCGAGCGCGATGCCGCAGGT
>JBBQIP010000170.1:0-5585 GCA_038325045.1 Sphingomonadales bacterium | reverse complement strand
CACCCAGCCCACCCCGGGCAAATGCTGCAAGGCCCAAAGATACAGCAGCAGCGCCGGCGCCACGCCAAATGCGGTGAGATCGGAGAGCGAATCGAGCTCGGCTCCAAAACGGCTGGTGCCCTTCAACAGCCGGGCAATTCGGCCATCGATACCGTCCAGCACCCCGGCCACCACAATGGCCAGCACCGCCTTTTCCCATTCCCCGCCAATGCCGAAGCGAACCGCAGTCAGCCCGAAGCATAGCGCCAATACGGTAACCGCATTGGGAATGAGCGCGCGAAGCGGGATACCGCGCCGGCGTCCGGATGCCGGCGGGCCCGCTTCGCCATCGGTCATTGCGCGCTGCCGGCCGGGATCTCGCCCTCGCGGCGGCGTGCCAGCACGGTTTCGCCGGCAGTGGCGCGCTGGCCAATCATCACATCCGGCACAAAGCCGGCGGGAAGATAGACATCGACCCGGCTGCCAAAGCGGATGAGCCCGATCCGTTCACCGGCACCCAGGGCAACCCCTTCATCCACAAAGCGCAAAATCCGCCGCGCCACCAGGCCGGCAATCTGGGTGAAGGCCACCCGCTCGCCGCCGCCGGTTTCCACGATGAAATACTGCCGCTCATTCTCGTCACTGGCTTTGTCGAGATCGGCATTCAGGAATTTGCCGGGCACATAGACAACCCGGTTCAGCTTGCCCGCAACCGGGCTGCGGTTCACGTGCACATCGAACACGCTCATGAACACCGAGATACGGGTCACCGGCTCCTCGCCAAGCCCGTTCTCCCCGGTCAACTGCCGAGGCGGAACGGTATTCACGATCAGGCTGACCAGCCCATCGGCAGGAGAGACAATGAGATCGGGCGAAAGCGGCGTAACCCGCACCGGATCGCGGAAAAACGCCGCAACCCATACCGTGATGCCCGCCAGCAGCCAGGCGACCGTCACCAGACCCAGCACCGGACCGGCGATGAGCACGAGCCCGGCCGCAATGGCCACGAACTTGCGCCCCTCGGGATGCATCGGCGGAAACTTGTATTGCGCCGATTCGCCGGGAACGAGCGGCAGCACTCCGGATGCTGCGGGGGGCGCCGCTTCGGGTGGTTCGCCCGGCTGCGACACGGGGGCGGCAAGGCCGGTTTTGCTGGTGGGCTCTTCTATCATGCATCCGGATGTAGTCGCGCCGTGCCCTGTTCGCAATTCCGCAGCTGTGTTTGCAGGGCCGATGACGCGGCCTGCGACATCGGGCATGGAGCGGGGATGATCAGCTCTCTGCTCCTGTTCTGCGGTTCCCGCCCCGGCCACGACCCTACCCATGCCGCCCTGGCTGCCGGGCTGGGCACGCTGGTGGCCAGCCGGGGCATGCGGCTGGTGTATGGCGGCGGTGCCGTGGGGCTGATGGGAATTGCCGCACGGGCAGCCATGGCGGCCGGCGGCGAGGTGATCGGCGTCATCCCGCGCGCGTTGATGACCGCCGAAATCGCCCAGGCCGGGCTGACCCAGATGCATGTGGTGGAAACGTTGCACGCCAGAAAGGCGCTCATGCACAGCATGTCGGATGCCATTGTAGCGCTGCCGGGCAGCATCGGCACGCTCGACGAGCTGTTCGAGAGCCTGACCTGGCGCGAACTGGGCATCCATGACAAGCCGATCTGGCTGATGGGCGGCAATGGCTATTGGGCGCCGCTGACCGACCTGCTGGCCCATATTGCAACCCAGGGTTTTGGACCGCCCGATCTGGAAAGATTGCTGGTTCCGCTACCCGGGCTCGATGATCTGGCGGCACGGTTGGGCGACCGGCCTTGACCATGCGGCGCCGCGACCCCTAGACGAGCGCAAACGCAGGAAAAGGTGGGCTCAGATGACAACGGCGGCACGGTCAACAACAGGGGCGCGCATCAAGGTCAAAAATCCGATCGTCGAGCTCGATGGCGACGAGATGACCCGGATTATCTGGCAATGGATCCGCGAACAGCTGATCCTGCCATATCTCGATATCGAGCTTCGCTATTTCGATCTCGGGATGGAACACCGCGACGACACCAACGACAAGGTGACCGTGGATTCGGCCAACGCCATCCGCGAAGTGGGTGTGGGCGTGAAATGCGCCACCATCACCCCGGATGAGGACCGGGTGAAGGAATTCGGCCTCAAGCGGATGTGGAAATCGCCCAATGGCACCATCCGCAATATTCTAGGCGGCGTGGTGTTCCGCGAGCCTATCGTCATCAAATCCGTACCGCGCCTGGTGCCGGGCTGGACCGACCCTATCGTGATCGGCCGCCACGCCTTTGGCGACCAGTACCGTGCCACCGATTTCAAGGTGCCCGGCCCCGGCAAGCTGACCATGCGCTGGGAAGCGCAGGACGGTTCCGAGACCATCGAGCATGAAGTGTTCGACTATCCCTCGTCCGGCGTGGCGATGGGCATGTACAACCTCGACGATTCGATCCGCGATTTTGCCCGCGCCTGCCTCAACTATGGGCTCACCCGGGGCTGGCCGGTGTATCTCTCCACCAAGAACACCATCCTCAAGGCCTATGACGGCCGATTCAAGGACCTGTTCGAGGAAGTTTATTCTAATGATTTCAAGGCCCAATATGCCAAAGCTGGCATAGTATATGAACATCGTCTGATCGATGACCTGGTGGCCTCGGCGCTCAAATGGTCGGGCAAGTTCATCTGGGCCTGCAAGAATTACGATGGCGATGTGCAGTCCGACATGGTGGCGCAGGGCTTCGGATCGCTGGGGTTGATGACCTCCATCCTGATGACCCCCGATGGCCATACGGTAGAGGCCGAAGCCGCGCATGGCACTGTCACCCGCCATTACCGGATGCACCAGCAGGGCAAGCCGACCAGCACCAACCCGATTGCCTCCATCTTCGCCTGGACCGGCGGGCTGAAGCACCGCGGCAAGCTGGATAACACGCCCGAAGTTACCCGCTTTGCCGAAACGCTGGAGCGGGTTTGCATCGAGACGGTGGAGGAAGGCGCCATGACCAAGGATCTGGCGCTGCTCATCGGCCCGGAACAGCCATGGATGACCACGGAACAGTTTTTCGAGGCCATCAGGGCCAATCTGGACCGCGCTATCGCCAAGGGCTGAGCTGGCTGAGCGCAATTAAACGGCGCAGCTCCGGGAGTTTCGTGCAACAAAGGCAGCTATGGCCCTGCCCCTAGCCTCTGCCGGTTTCCGCGATATCGTTGTTGTGCTCGGCGCCTCCGGACTGGTGATTCCGGCCTTTACCGCGCTGCGCATTTCACCGGTCGTGGGGTTCATTCTGGTCGGCATCCTTGTTGGCCCGCATGGGCTTGGAGCGTTCGAGCAGGACATTCCCTGGCTGGGCCTGTTCACCATATCGGATGAACGAGCGCTCGCCGCACCGGCGGAGCTGGGCGTGGCGCTGCTGCTGTTTGCGCTCGGGCTGGAGCTTTCGTTCGAGCGGCTTCGCACCATGCGGCGGCTTATTTTCGGTATCGGCACGCAGCAGCTGCTGTTCTGCAGCCTTGCGATTGGAGCCGTGCTTCTGCTCGCCGGGCTGGAGCCGGTGACCGCCACGGCGCTGGCACTGGCGCTGGCGCTTTCCTCAACCGCAGTCGGCCTGCAGATGCTCAGCACGAGCGGGCGCATGGGCAGCCAGGCCGGCCGCACGGCGCTGGGCGTGCTGCTGTTCCAGGATATCGCCATCGCACCGCTGCTGCTCCTGTTCAGCGCCGGCAGCGCAGAAGGCGGCTTTCTCGCCGGCATAAGCAAGAGCCTTGCCGCCGTCGCGATAATCGTGGTGGCAGGCCGGGTGCTGGCACCGCCCTTCTTCCTGCAGGCAGCCCGCACCCGCCGGCCCGAGCTGTTTCTGGCCGCCTCGCTGGTGGTTCTCATCGGCAGCGCATCCATCACGGCGGCGGCCGGCCTGTCGCCGGCGGTGGGCGGGCTGATCGCCGGCATCATGCTCGCGGAAACCGATTATCGCCGGCAGGTGGAAGCCGCCATCATGCCCTTCCAGGGCCTGCTTCTGGGGGTGTTCCTGATCTGGGTAGGCATGCGGCTCGATCTTGGAGCCGTGCTGGAAAGCCCGGTGCTTATCCTCGGCGGCGTGGTGGCGGTCATCGCCATCAAGGCGGTTACCATCTATTTCGTGATGCGCCGCGCCGGCCGCACCACCGGCATTGCCGGCCATGTCTCGCTGCTGCTCTCGGCGCCTTCGGAAACCAGCCTCATCGTGCTGGGCACCGCAATCACCGCCGGGCTGGTGACCGGCGGCATCGCCGATGCTGCCTTGCTGGTAACCGGCTTTTCGCTCGCAATGGCGCCGCTCCTCGGCCTCGCCGGGCAATGGGTGGAAGCGCATTACGGCCCCGGCCGCGATGCACCGATCGATGTGCCCGACCCCACTCCGGATATCACCGTCATCATCGGCTATGGCCGGGTCGGCAGGCTGGTGGCCTCGATGCTCGATCGGCACGGCAAGGGCTATCTTGCCATCGAAAGCGACCCCGATGTGGTGATGAAGATGCGCGCCGCCGGCAAGCCGGTCATCTACGGCGATGCCCGGCGCCCGGAACTGCTCGATGCGCTGGTGCTGGAGACGGCCAGCGCTGTCGTCATCACCATCGATGCCGACCGGGCGGTGGATACCATCGTGCGCCGGATCCGGGAGGAGCACCCGGCGCTTTGCCTGGTGGTGCGTGCGCGCGATGCCGACCATGCCAGCGCGCTCTACCGCGCCGGCGCCACCGATGCGGTGCCGGAAACCGTGGAAAGCTCGCTGCAGCTGGCCGAAGCGGTGCTGATCGATCTCGGCGTGCCGATGGGGCCGGTCATCGCCTCGGTGCACGAAAAGCGCGCCGAGCTGCGCTCCGCCATCCAGCGCGGCATGGAGACACGCCGGGGACGTCCGTTCCGCTCACCCGCCAAGCGAAAGCCTGTGGTGGAGGAATAAGCGACCAACCGGGCCGGCCTGCACATGGCCGCGGACGCCCGACGGCATAGACCAGCCAATAACCCAACGCGCTTCAGGCACGAAGGGGTATTGCCATCGCTCTTATGCCATCAGCGCTGCACGCACCGCTGCCAGAGCCTCATCGGCATTCGCCCCATCCGGGCCGCCGGCCTGGGCAAAGTCTGCCCGGCCACCGCCGCCCTGCCCGCCCAGCGCTGCCGATGCGATCCGCACCAGATCGACCGCCGAAGGGGTGCCCGCCAGATCCTCGGTCACGCCCACCGCCACCGAGGCGCGGCCATCGTTCACCGCGATCATCACCGCCACGCCCGAGCCGAGCCGCGCCTTGGCTTCATCGACCAGCCCGCGCAGGCCCTTGGCTTCAAGCCCCTGCACAACCTGACCCAGAAACCGCAGGGACCCCAGCTGCTCAGGCTCCGCGCCGCCGCCGGTGGCCGGGCCGGCCAGTGCCAGCGCCTGTTTGGCTTCCGCCAATTCCCGCTCGAGCCGCTTGCGCTCCTCCACCAGAGCCTCCACCCGCGCCGACACTTCGTCCGGCCGCACGCGCAGCGCCGCTGCTGCAGATCGCAGCTGTGCCTCCTGGTCGACAAAAGCCAGCCGTGCAGCCTCCCCGGTCAGCGCCTCGATCCGGCGCACT
>JBBQIP010000169.1:0-5589 GCA_038325045.1 Sphingomonadales bacterium | reverse complement strand
CTATGCTCGCGGACCATGCAGCCATGTTGCCCCATCCACCCGAAGCGGCGTCGCTTGTGGTGGTTGATGACGATCAGGAGCTGTGCGCGCTGATTGCCGGGTTTCTGGCCAACAACGGTTTTCGCGTGGAAACTGCGCCGGATGCGCGCGGGCTCGACGAGTGGTTGGCCAGCCGGCCGGTTGATCTCGTGATTGTCGATGTAATGATGCCGGGCGAGGACGGGCTTTCGGTGGTGCGCCGGCTGCAGGGCCCGGGCCGGCCGGGAATCATCGTTCTTTCGGCCATGGGCGATGATATGGACCGGATTGCCGGGCTGGAGCTTGGCGCCGATGATTATCTTGGCAAGCCCTGCAACCCGCGCGAGTTGCTGGCGCGGGTGCGGGCCGTGCTGCGGCGGCGCGAGGCGAGCGTGCCGGCGGTGGCCGCCCGGGCGCGCCGGTTCGGCGGCTGGACGCTCGATGTGATCACCCGCAGGCTCGGTCAGGAGGGGGCGGCTACCGTGCAACTTACCGATGCGGAATTCCGGGTGCTGACCGCGCTGCTCGACCGGCCGCAGTCGGTGTTATCCCGCGACCAGCTGTTGGATGTGGCGCGCGGCGAGGGGGTGGAGATATTCGACCGCGCGATCGATGTGACCGTCAGCCGGCTCCGCCGCAAGCTGGGGCCGGACGATCCCATCCGCACCATCCGCAACGAGGGCTATATGGTAACGCTGGTTCCGGAGCCTGCATGATGGCGTGGCTGCGGCAGATCCCAATCTTCTCCCAAACGCTGTTGCTGGTGATGTTCACACTTCTGGCATCGCTGGTGGTGAACTTTCTGCTCATCTCCGCCTTGCCCATGCCGCGGCTGGGCTTTTATTCGATGCGCGACATTGCCGAAGGCCTGAAAGAACCTGCCGGCAAAGGGGCGGTGCGCCGGATCGACCCGCTGCTCGAAATAAGCATCGCCGGGGCGCCGCCCCGGCCGGAACCGGATATGATCAGCAATGCCGGCCTTTCGAAGCGGCTGGCCGAGCTGCTGCGGCTGCCGCCGTCGCGCATTCAGCTGATGTACGAGGCCGACCAGAGCAACTGGCCCTTTAATTACGGCGACAATGCTGCCGGTGTGCCGATGCGGCTGGGGGAAGCGCAATTCTACAACACCGTGGTGGCCGCAAGGCAGCTGCCGGACGGTAGCTGGCGGGTTCTGCGTTCGCCGCACCGCCCGTTGCTGACCCGCTTTCAGAAACGCACGCTTGCAGCTTTTCTGCTGTCGGTTCTGGCGGTGCTGCCGGTGGTGTTCATCTTCGCCCGTCAGCTCACCCAGCCGATCCGCCGCTTTGCCGAGGCAGCAGAGGCGGTGGGGGCGGATTATGCAGCGCCTGCAGTGCCGATCGATGGCTCCACAGAACTGCGGCAGGCCGCACAGGCGCTCACCAAAATGCAGGCACGGCTGGGCGATACTCTTGCCGAGCGGACAGCGATGATCGGCGCCATCGCACATGATCTACGCACGCCGCTCACCCGTATCGCCTTCCGTATCGAGGAAGCGCCGGAGCCGGTGCGGCGGGCGGTATTGGCCGACATCGAGCAGATGCGGGCGATGGTGGAGGCGAGCATCGCCTTCATTCGCCACGGGCAGGAGATTGGCGAGCGCAGGCCGGTCGAATTGCTGGCGATAGCCGGCAGGATTGCCGCCGACGCAAAGGTAATGGGGCAGACAGTGAAGGTAAGCGGCGAGGAAGCCTGGCTGCGCGGAGATTCGGTGGCGCTGGAAAGATTGCTGCAGAACATTGTCGACAATGCGGTCAGCTATGCCGGCGCTGCGGAAATTTCGGTTTCAGCTTCCGAGCGGCAGGTTGTGGTGGCGGTTTCCGACCGTGGTCCCGGGCTGGACCCGGCGCTGCTGCAGGATGTGTTCAAGCCGTTCAACCGGGGAGACCCGTCGCGCAACCGCAATACCGGCGGTGTGGGGCTGGGTCTTGCCATCGCCCAGCTGGTGGCATCGGCCCATGGCGGCTCGCTGCGAGCGGAGAACCGTGAAGGGGGCGGGCTGGTGGTCACCGCCGGTTTCCCGATAGCCGCAACCCGCGACCGCCCTGCCCCGATACGCGGCGCCGCCAGCAGGCTCGCGACAGCCAGCGCATCTGTTGCCGAAGCAGGCAGCTCGGGCTGATTTTGCGGCGCGCACTCAGGGTGCGCTGTACAATCTTTCCTGCCGGCAAAAATACCCACTTGGCTTCGAGGTATCTGCTGGCGCAAAGCCGCTCCAGATTGGTGCTACCCGGCAGTTCTGGAAGTGTAGCCTGGGATCCATCGCCTGGGCCCCATTGACGGGCTGGGGCGATGTGCCACAATCTTGGATAACGGCTCAGCAGATAGAGCCATTTTTTGGGGAGTTGATCATGGACACCAACCGCCGCGAAACCATTGGCATGATCGGTGGCGTAGCCGCCGCCGGGATGCTTGCTGCCGGGCCGGCTGCCGCGCAGGTGCGCCTCGGCAGCTCGGCCAAGACCATGTACTGGGTGGCAACTGTCACGCCGTGCAACAGCAAAGGCGTTTTCGATCCCGGCGCGATGGCGGCGGTGCTGCAGTGGCACAAGTCGCAAGGCGCAGACGGCGTGGTGGTGCTGGGCACTTCCGGCGAATTTGCCAGCTTCTCGGTTGCCGAGCGCAAGATGATCACCGAGACCGTGATCAAGAACCGCAATGGGCTCAACGTCATCGTCGGGCCGGGCACTACAAACATTGTCGAAACAATCGATCTGGCCAAGCATGCGCAGGCAACCGGCGCAGATGGCCTGCTGGTTCTCCCGCCCTTCTACTTCAACGAGCCGCCGCTCGATGGGTTGACCGCTTATTTCAAGATGCTGTTCGAGGCGGTGAGCATCCCCATCAACCTCTATCACATTCCGGGTACCAGCGAAGTGTCGGTCACCGTCGATCTGCTCAAGAATCTTGCGCAATATCCGCACCTTGCCGGCATCAAGGATTCGAGTGGCAGCGCGGAAGGCTATGCCAAGTTCGTGGAGGCCCTGCCGAACCGCAACATGCGCTGCGGCACCAACAACAACCTCGAAGTCGCGCTGGACCATGGCATGGGCACCATCCTTGCCGACGGCAACCAGTTCTCCGGCAAATGTGCCAATATCTTCAAGGCGTACCGCGCCAAGGGGGATTGGAAGGGCGAGATCATGAAGCTGCGCGCCGCCCAGCGGACCATCCGCGAAGCGAACATGGGCGGGAACACCTATGCGGTGATGAAATATGTCCTCAGCCAGCAGATGGGCGGGCCGATGATGTATCCGCGCGTGCCCTATCCGCCGCTTTCCGATTCGCAGATGGCATCGCTCAAAGAAGGGCTGGCCAAGGTCAAGGACATGGCCTGAGCATCAGGCCCCCCCGACCGTCAGGCTATAGTTCCGCATCTCGTTCAAAGGACCAGCTTTCGATGACCATTCGCAAGATCCTGCTGCCATGCTCGGTTGCCCTTTTGATGGGATGCGCGCACGGCGCCTTGGCGCAGAACTTTCCGCCCGCACTTCAGAAGCCGAACAGCATGGCGCAGGGCGCCACGGCAGCAAGGACCGCCGGACCCAACACCAACTGGACCAGCTACAACAGCGATTTGACCGGCAGCCGCTATTCTCCGGCCGATCAGATTAACGCCAGCAACTTCAAGGATCTGGAAGTGGCATGGCGGTTCAGCACCAATGTGTTCGGCTCGCGGCCCGAATATAAGCTCGAGGGTACGCCGCTGGCTATCGATGGTGTGCTGTATACCACAGCCGGCACCCGCCGCGCGGTGGTGGCATTGAACGCACAGACCGGTGAACTGCTCTGGTCGTTTGCCATGCACGAAGGCAAGCGTTCGGCGCTCAGCCCGCGCGCTCTTTCGGGTCGCGGCCTGTCTTACTGGACGGACGGCACCAAGCGGCGGATTCTCTATGCCACCATCGGCTACCGGCTGATCAGCCTCGATGCCGATACTGGCCGTCCCGACCCTGAATTCGGGGAAAATGGCGTTATCGACCTGAAGCTGGACTGGGACCAGGACCTGAAGGACCTTGAATCGGGCGAGGCGGGTGTGCATTCCGCGCCGGCGGTGGTGGGCAACACCATCCTCATGGGCTCGGCGTTCAAGGAAGGCTTTACGCCCGCCACCTCCAACAACACCAAGGGCCATGTGCGCGCCTATGATGTGCGCACCGGCAAGCGGAAATGGATCTTCCACACCATCCCGCAAAAGGGTGAGTTCGGCTATGATACGTGGCTGAAGGATTCAGCACTGGTCAACGGCAACGCCGGTGTCTGGACCCAGATTTCGGTCGATCCCGAATTGAACCTCGCTTATCTGAACGTTGAATCGCCGACATCCGATTTCTTCGGCGGGCATCGCCCCGGTGCAGGCCTGTTCGGCAACAGCCTTGTGGCGGTCGATCTCGATACCGGGGTGCGCAAATGGCACTACCAACTGATCCACCATGAAATCTGGGATCTGGACAACAGCTCGGCGCCGCTGCTGATGAACGTGAATGTCGATGGCAAGCCCCGCAAAGTGGTCGGCGTGCCATCGAAGCAGGGCTTCTTCTATGTGTTCGACCGTGCCACCGGCGTGCCGGTGTGGCCGATCAACGAAGTGAAGGTTCCCAAGGGCAATGTGCCGGGCGAATGGTATTCGCCCACCCAGCCGATCCCCACCAAACCGGTTGCCTATGCGCGCAACGGCGTGACGGTTGATGATCTTATCGACTTCACCCCCGAGCTTCGCAAAAAGGCGCTGGAAGTGACCAGTCGCTTCGTGCTCGGCCCGGTCTATACACCGCCGATCCTCTCCACCAAGGAGAAGCTGGGCGTGATCAACAATTGGGCGCAGGGCGGCACCAACTGGCCCGGCGGCTCGTTCGACCCCGAGACCGGCATTGCCTATCTCTATGCCTGCGGCGCCTGCATTTCCGCCACCGGCCTGCAGCCCGGCCCGGATACGATGACCGATATCGATTATGTGGTCGGTGTCGATGGCCAGCCGGTGACGATGATCCGTGGCCCCGGCGAAGGTGCCGGTGCCGATAGCCCGGCACCGCCACCCTCGGGCGGCGGCAGCGGCGTGCCGCGGCTTGCGGTCGATGGCCTGCCGCTGGTCAAGCCGCCCTATGGCAGCATCACCGCGATCGATGTGAACAAGGGCGAGATAAAGTGGCGCGTCGCGCACGGAGAAACGCCGGATTTCGTGCGTAATAATCCGGCGCTCAAGGGCATGAACATCCCCCGCACCGGCCAGTCCACCTATCAGATCGGCACGCTGGTAACCAAAACGCTGGTGGTTGCGGGCGAAAACCAGACCACCAACCCGCCTGACCGGCCGCGCGGCGCCATGCTGCGCGCCTATGACAAGCAGACCGGCAGCGAGGTGGGCGCGGTGTTCATGAACGGGCCGCAGTCCGGCTCCCCCATGAGCTATGTTGTGAACGGCAAGCAGTATATCGTCGTGGCAACCAGTGGTGGTAACTCCAGCGGCGAATATGTCGCCTATACCCTGCAGTCGAACTGACCGGCAGCAGAAGCAGTAAAGGGAGCGTAGCGTGAAGTTTATCAAGCCCGGTC
>JBBQIP010000168.1:0-5591 GCA_038325045.1 Sphingomonadales bacterium | reverse complement strand
CACACAGGAAAATACCGATGGGTGGCCGGGCGGGGGTGCGGGCTGGTGCCGCCGCGGCGCGTAAGCGCCGCTCGAAAGCAGTGGGGAGCTTCTGTTGCTCGGTGCTCCCCAAACCGCCGGTTTCTGCTTCTGTTGCCCGGTGCAGCCCCAACCGCGCTTTCGGCCAGTGTAACTAAATCCGTGAGGACCTTAGGTTACGCTGCGATTGCGAATGCCTCGTTATCGTTGGCATTTATGGTGTTTGAACGGTTTAACGGCGCATTCAGGCCGGGCGAAAACCTGCGTCTTTTAACACACGTCGATCCTGGTTCGGCCCCCTCTGCGCCCCCCGACAACGGGAGCAAATGGTGGAGCCGCCGGGTACTGCCCCCGGGTCCGTTGCGTCTATTCCACGCCGTTCTGTATCGCCATATCCGGCAAGCCGGCACCGGTTGATATAGGCGCTCTCCAGGCTTTCGCCAAGAGGGCGGCTATCAAGAGGGCGGCTGGCAGGCCCGGCCCTTGGTCGCGGCGACAATGGCCTGATACCGGTCCAGCACCGCGCCGTTTATCGCATCCCAGTCATAGGCGCGGGCTGCCTTCAAGCCGCTCGCGCCGGCAGCAGCGCGGGCCTGCGGGTTTTGCAGATAATGTTGCAGCGCATCGGCAAAGCCCATCACATCGGTATGCGGCACCAGCCGGCCGGTCACCCCATCGGCAATGATGCAGCTGCTTCCCGAAGCAGCGGCGGCCACCACCGGAATACCGCTGGCCAGAGCCTCGATGTTGATGTTGCCGAAAGTCTCGGTGATCGAGGGGTTGATCAGCATGTCCGCGCTGGCAAAGGCGGTGCCCAGCATGTCCCCTTCCAGAAAGCCGGTGAACACGCCTTCGGGCACCTGGCCCTCGAACCGCGCCCGTGCCGGGCCGTCGCCCACCACCAGCAGCCGGTGCGCCACGCCGCGGCGGCCAAGCTCGTTCACCGCCGCTGCCACCATATCAAGGCCCTTTTCCAGCACCAGCCGGCCCACAAAGCCTATCACCACTTCATGGTCGGCAATGCCAAGGCTGCGCCGCCACGCCATCGACCGGCGGCTCGGGTTGAAGCGCTGCTTGTCGACACCCCGGCTCCAGGTCGCGGCAGTCTCGATCAGCTGTTGCTTCAACAGCATCTCGCCAAAGCCGGGCGTGGTCACGAACACCTCGTCGAGCCCGGCATAGAATCGCCGCAGCAGCGCCTCGCCCGCCGGGCGCGCCCAGCCGAGGCCGTAATATTCGAGGTAGGTTTCAAACCTCGTGTGCACCGATGCCACCACCGGCGTGCCCAGCCGCCGCGCCAGCTTCTTGGCGCTATGGCCAAGCGGATCGGGCGCTGAAAGATGGAAGATATGGGGCTCGAACGCCGCGATCTCGCGCTGCAACCGTGCCGGCAACGTGCGCGCAATCCGGTATTCCCCGCGCCCGGGAATGCTCACCGACGGCACCGAAACCAGCGTTCCCGCCGGCTCGAAGGCGGGCGTGTCGCTAGTCGGCGAATAGACACGCACCTCGGCGCCCTCGCTTTCGAGGAAGCCCACAAGCCGGTTCAGCGCCTGGTTCGCACCGTCACGTACATAATTATAATTGCCCGAGAACAGCACCACCCGCAGCCCGCGTGCCTTCGGTGCCGGTTCTACATGCCTGAACGCAGTAGCCAAATGCCAATCCTCGATACTTGCTGAAACAAATACGCCCCGATTGTGACGAGGTTGCGGCGGCCGGCATGGGGCTCAGCCTCCACGCCGGAGCTCCAACCACGAAAAAGCCCCGCCGGCCGCAGCCGACGGGGCGATTTTCGACAGACCGTAGGGCTGGCTCAGCCTTCGGCCGGAGCCTCCAGCGCCGCCGCTGCCGCAGCAGCACTAGCCGCGGTAGCAGCCGCAGCCGCAGACGCAGCTGCCTTCTCCGCCGCCGCCAGCTTGGATGCCTGCGAAGCGCGGATTGCGGCATCGCGGCTGTTCGCCGTAACCCGCAGCCGCGCCATGCCGGCGCCGGTGCCAGCCGGGATCAGCCGGCCCACGATCACATTCTCCTTCAGCCCCTGCAGCGTGTCGGTCTTGCCCTGCACGGCCGCCTCGGTGAGCACCCGGGTGGTTTCCTGGAACGATGCTGCCGAGATGAACGACTTGGTCTGCAGCGAGGCCTTGGTGATGCCGAGAAGCACCGGCTTGCCTTCTGCGGCCACGCCCTTCTTGGTGAGCTTGGAGTTTTCGGAATCCATCTCTTCACGGTCCACCTGCTCGCCCACCAGCAGCGTGGTGTCGCCAGATTTGGTGATCTCCACCTTTTGCAGCATCTGGCGCACGATCACCTCGATGTGCTTGTCGTTGATCCGCACACCCTGGAGGCGATAGACCTCCTGAATCTCGGTGCACAGATATTCGGCAAGCGGCTCGATGCCCAGCACTTCGAGGATATCGTGCGGGTTGGGGTTGCCATCTATCAGATAGTCACCCCGGCGCACGAAATCGCCTTCCTGCACGGCCACATGCTTGCCCTTTGGCACCAGATATTCGGCCAGTTCACCTTCGCCCTCGGGGCGGATCGAAATCCGCCGCTTGGTCTTGTAGTCCTTGCCGAACTCCACGCGGCCATCGATCCGGGCGATGATCGCATTGTCCTTGGGAATGCGCGCCTCGAACAGCTCCGCCACCCGCGGCAGACCGCCGGTGATGTCGCGGGTCTTGGCGGCTTCGCGCGGAATGCGGGCAATCACGTCGCCGGCAAACACATCCTGGCCGTCATTGACCGACAAAATGGCATCGACAGCGAGCGGATACCGGGCAGCCTCGCCCGAATCCTCGTTCAAAAGGGTCACGCGCGGGCGCAGATCGTCCTTTTTGTTGATCGCCTTCCAGTCCGAAACCACCTTGTTGGCAATGCCAGTGGCTTCATCGGTCTCTTCGCGAAGCGATACGCCTTCGATGAGATCCTGATATTTCACCTTGCCCGACTTCTCGGTGATGACCGGGAGGGTATACGGATCCCACTCGGCCAGACGGTCGCCCTTCTTCACCGTGGCACCGTCGGCCTGGCTAAGCATCGATCCATAGGTGATGCGGTGGATGGACCGTTCGCGGCCGTCTTCGTCGCGCAGCACCAGTTCGCCGTTGCGTGCCATGGCAATGTTGCGGCCACGGCTGTCGGCGATGGTCGTCAGCGCGCGGTACTCGACCGTGCCATCGACCGGCGCATCGAGCGTGGACTGCTCGCTCACCTGTGCCGCCCCGCCGATGTGGAAGGTCCGCATCGTCAGCTGCGTACCCGGCTCCCCGATCGACTGCGCCGCAATAACGCCAACCGCTTCACCGGCATTGACCGGCGTGCCGCGCGCAAGATCGCGCCCGTAGCAGGTGCCGCAAACGCCGCCCTTGGTTTCGCACAGCAGCGGCGAACGGATTTTCACCTCCGGAACGGCCGCACTTTCGATACGGACGATATCCGCCTCGTCGAGCAGCCGGCCGCCGGGGGCAATGACCTCGCCGGTCTTGGCATCGACAATATCCTCAAGCACGGTGCGGCCGAGAATACGCTCGCCCAGCGACACGATGGTGTTGCCGCCTTCGACAATGGCCTTCATCAACAGGCCGAGTTCGGTGCCGCAATCGGCCTCGATCACCACGCAGTCCTGACTCACATCGACAAGACGCCGTGTGAGATAGCCCGAGTTGGCGGTCTTGAGCGCGGTATCGGCGAGACCCTTGCGGGCGCCGTGGGTGGAGTTGAAATACTCCAGAACGGTCAGCCCCTCCTTGAAGTTGGAGATGATCGGCGTCTCGATGATCTCGCCCGATGGCTTGGCCATCAGCCCGCGCATGCCGGCCAGCTGCTTCATCTGCGCCTGGCTGCCACGCGCGCCCGAGTGCGCCATCATGTAGATCGAGTTGATCGGCGCCTCGCGGCCATCGGGAAGCTTCCGCTTGGCGCTGATTTCCTTCATCATTTCGTTGGCAACCATATCGCCGCACTTGGCCCAGGCATCCACCACCTTGTTGTACTTTTCACCCTGGGTGATGAGGCCATCCTGATACTGCTGCTCGAACTGGCGCACTTCCTCCTTGGTGTCGGCGATGCGCTTGCCCTTGGTGGCGGGGATGACCATGTCGTCCTTGCCGAAGCTGATGCCGGCTTGGAAAGCGTGCTTGAAGCCCAGGCTCATGATCGCATCGGCAAAGAGCACAGTCTCCTTCTGCCCGGTGTGGCGATAGACGGTGTCGATGACATCGCCGATCTCCTTCTTGGTGAGCAGCCGGTTGATGGTCTCGTAAGGCACCTTGTGGCTCTTGGGCAGGCACTCGCCGAGCAGCATCCGGCCCGGCGTGGTCTCCACCCGGCGCAGCACCATCTTGCCGGCTTCGTCGGTGGTTTCCACCCGCGCGCGGATCTTGCTGTGCAGCGTCACCGCCTTGGCATTCAGCGCCTGGTGCACTTCGCTCATGTTGGCAAAGGCCATGTTCTCGCCCGGCTCGTTTTCAAGCTCCATCGAGAGGTAATAGAGCCCCAGCACCATGTCCTGCGACGGCACGATGATCGGCTTGCCATTGGCAGGACTGAGGATGTTGTTGGTGGACATCATCAGCACGCGCGCTTCCAGCTGCGCCTCAAGGCTCAGCGGAACGTGCACGGCCATCTGGTCGCCATCGAAATCGGCGTTGAAGGCCGAGCAGACCAGCGGGTGCAGCTGGATCGCCTTGCCTTCGATCAGCACGGGCTCGAACGCCTGGATGCCGAGCCGGTGCAGCGTCGGCGCCCGGTTCAGCAGCACCGGATGCTCGCGGATCACCTCGTCGAGGATATCCCAGACTTCCTTGCGCTCCTTCTCCACCCACTTCTTCGCCTGCTTCAAGGTCATGCTCAGCCCCTTGGCATCAAGGCGCGAGTAGATGAACGGCTTGAACAGCTCCAAAGCCATCTTCTTGGGCAGGCCGCACTGGTGCAGCTTCAGTTCCGGGCCGGTCACGATCACCGAGCGGCCGGAATAATCGACGCGCTTGCCAAGCAGGTTCTGCCGGAACCGGCCCTGCTTGCCCTTCAGCATGTCGGAAAGCGACTTCAGGGGGCGCTTGTTGGCACCGGTGATGGTGCGGCCGCGCCGGCCATTGTCGAACAGCGCATCAACCGCTTCCTGCAGCATGCGCTTTTCGTTGCGCACGATGATGTCGGGCGCGCGCAGCTCGATCAGCCGCTTCAGCCGATTGTTGCGGTTGATCACGCGGCGATACAGATCGTTCAGATCCGAGGTCGCAAATCGGCCGCCGTCCAGCGGCACCAGCGGGCGCAGCTCGGGCGGAATCACCGGCACCACGGTCATGATCATCCACTCCGGCTTGTTGCCGGATTCGATGAAGCTCTCCACGACCTTCATGCGCTTGATGATCTTCTTGGGCTTCAGCTCGGACTTGGTGGTGGCCAGCTCCTCGCGCAGCGTCACCATCTCGCCTTCAAGGTCCATGTCCTGCAGCAGCGTGCGGATCGCCTCGGCGCCGATGCCGGCGGTGAAGCCGTCTTCGCCATATTCGTCCTGCGCGGTCAGCAGCTCGTCCTCGGTCAGCAGGTCGAACTTCTTCAAAGGC
>JBBQIP010000167.1:0-5600 GCA_038325045.1 Sphingomonadales bacterium | reverse complement strand
AGCGCCGTTAAAAGCACCCCGCTCATGTCCGAAAAGCTCGATTTCGATCAGCTCGCGCGTATTGGCAGCATTTTACAGCGCAACAAACGGCCGCCCGGCGCGCGGTCCAAGGTCATTAACCGCGCGCGCCACCAGCTCCTTGCCGGTGCCGCTCTCCCCGGTAATCAGCACGGTCAGGTCGTTGGGCACCACGCGGGCGATCAGCCGATACACTTCCTGCATCGCCGGCGACCGGCCAATCAGCGCGCTGTCGCTGCTGCCCAGCTCCACGGCTTCGGCCGCGCCTGCACCCGCCACATCCTCAAGCGCTACAATAACCGTCTGCACCAGCTTGTTGAGATCGAAAGGTTTAGGTAGATAATCAAAGGCGCCCTGCTCGGTCGCGCGCACCGCAGTAGAAAGCGTGTTCTGCGCCGATATCACAATCACCCGCAGCCCCGGCCGCATCGCCAGAAGCTCGGGGAGGAGCGCCAGCCCGTTGCCGTCGGGCAGCATCACATCGCTCACCACCACCATGCCGGCGCCTTCTTCCACCAGCGCCCGCAGCCCCGCGGCGGTGCCGGTCAGGCGCACATCATGGCCGGCGCGCGCCAGCGCCTGGCGGATCACGGTGCGGATCGCCGCATCATCATCGGCAACGATTACAACGCTCATGCCGCCACCGGCAGCAGCACCCGAAACACCGTCTGCGCTGGCTCGCCGCTGCGCTCATATTCAATCACTCCGCCATGGTCGGCCACAATCTTGGCCACCAGCGCCAGCCCGAGGCCGGAACCTCCGGGCTTCGATGTCACGAACGGCTCGAATACATGATCCGCCAGATCGACCGGCAGGCCCGGCCCATTGTCGGTTATCCGCACCTCCAGCGGCAGGCTCACCACCGGCCCGCCGCGGCGCGGCTGCAGCTTCAGCCCCGGTCGATAGGCAGTGGAAATGCCAAGTTCTCCATTCTCGCCCGCAGCTTCCGCCGCATTCTTCAAAAGGTTCAGGAACACCTGCACCAGTGCATCCCGGTTTGCCGGCACTGCCGGTAACGAAGGGTCGTAGCGTTCGCGGATCGGCATGCCACGGGCAAACCCCTGCTCCCCTATCCGCCGCACATGGCCCAAAAGCTCATGGATATTCTCGGGCCGCATCCGCATCGGCCTGGTGTCGGTAAAGCTCTCCAGCCGGTCGACCAGCTTCGCAATCCTGTCCACCTCGGCCACGATCAATCCGGTCAACTCGGACCGGTCGGCGGTGTTCACGCCGTCTCCGGCCAGCAGCTGGGCCGCACCCCTGATGCCGGAAAGCGGGTTTTTTATCTCATGCGCCAGCATCGCCGCCACCGCTTCGGCAGACTTTGCCGCCCCCTGCTGCGCCACCTGCCGGTCAACCAGCGTTGCCGTGGCGCGCGGCTGGAAGGCAACCGCGAGCCAGCCCTCGAACTCGGGGAGCGGGCTCACCAGCACATCGGCGCGCACCACCCTGCCCCCGGCCAGCGGCAGCAGCAGATCATAGGCAGCACAGCTGGAATCATCGGCGCGCGCCCGCGCCACCAGCCCCGCAACGGTCGCATCACGCCCGAAGGGCGCCTCCCAGCCGCGCTCGGTCAACGCTGCCTGGCTGGTGTTCAACAGGCTTTCGGCCGCCAGATTGGCAATGGCGATGCTCCCGTCAGGCGCGATGAGCAGCGCCGGCACCGGTAGCGCCGCCAGCAGGTCCACCGGCCCCGCCATCAGGCGGCAAGTCGTTCAAGCTGCACCCGGCTTTCATAAAAACGGTCGATCATCGCCATGGCGTCCCCGGCATCCTGCACCTGGTTCACTTCATTTCGAAACTGCGCGGAATCAAACAACCCCTTGGTATACCAGCCAAGATGCTTCCGCGCGACACCAACCCCCACAGTGGCGCCATAAAGCTCCATGATGGCTGCATAATGCTCGCGCACCACCGCGTGCTGGGCAGCCAGATCAGGGTCCGCCGGCACCGGCCGGCCGCCGAGCGCCGCCATCACCTGGCCGATAAGCCATGGCTTGCCATAGGCACCGCGGCCGATCATCACCCCATCCGCCCCCGACTGCGCGAGCGCCGTGCGCGCATCCTCTACTGAGCAGATATCGCCGTTGACGATAACCGGTAGCCGCACCGCCTCCTTCACCCGGGCCACGAACCGCCAATCGGCAGTGCCGGAATAAAGCTGGCAGCGGGTGCGGCCATGCACGGTGATCAGCTTCACGCCCAGATCCTCGGCAATCCGCGCCAGCTCGGGCGCGTTCAGGCTCTGATGGTCCCAGCCCATCCGCATCTTCAGCGTCACCGGCACCTGCACCGCCTTCACCGTCGCCTCGATAAGCCGGGCAGCCAGCGGCAGGTCGCGCATCAACGAGGAACCCGCATGGCCATTCACCACCTTCTTCACCGGGCAGCCCATGTTGATATCGATGATCGCGGCACCGCGTCCCTCGTTCAGCTTGGCCGCTTCGGCCATCCGCCCCGGCTCGCAGCCCGCCAGCTGCATCGATACCGGCTCTTCGCTCAGGTCCCAGGCCGCTTTCTGCAGCGATTGGCGGGTTTCGCGGATCATCGCCTCGCTGGCGATCATCTCGGTAACGGTCAGCCCGGCGCCAAAGCGCTTGACCAGCACCCGGAATGGCCGGTCGCTCACCCCGGTCATCGGCGCCAGAATGACCGGCTCCGCAATACGGACCGGCCCGATAGTGATCGGCTTCAGCATCCGGTTCGCCTGCCTGAAAAATGGGCAGCAGGCAAGACTTCCCTCCCGCCCGGCCTCGGACTAGAGCAGGCCCATGGTCGCCACCGCGCTCATTGTCGCCGCCGGGCGCGGCCTCCGCGCCGGGGAAGGCTTGCCCAAGCAATATCGCCCCGTCGCCGGCCAGCCGCTGCTCGCCCATGCCATCAGGCGGTTGCAGGCGCACCCACGGATCGACCGGGTGCAGGTGGTCATCAACCCTGATGACCGGGCTCTGTATGAAGCCGCCGTGGCCGGGCTGGCGCTGCCGCCGCCCATAGCCGGCGGTGCCACCCGCCAGCAATCGGTACGCGCCGGGCTTGAGGCCCTTGCTGCCGATCCGCCGGCGCTGGTTCTGGTGCATGATGCAGCCCGCGCCTTTGTGCCGCGCGCACTGCTCGATGCGCTTTTTGAAGCGCTGCTGGAGCCTCGCAACCACGGCGCGGTTCCGGCGCTTCCGATGATCGACAGCTTGAGACGCGGCTTAAACTATTATGAAGAAGCTGTTGATCGTGAACATCTATGGCGTGTGCAAACCCCGCAGGCATTCCGCTTCGGGCCGTTGCTGGAGGCACACCGGAGCACCGGGGAAGAGGCAACCGACGAGCTGGGCATTGCCCTTGCCGCCGGCTTGACTGTGGCCATCACCCCGGGCGACGAGCGGGCATTCAAGATCACCGAACCGCAGGATTTCGAACGCGCCGTGCAAAACTTCATTCCCCGCAGCGCCTCCGGCTTCGACGTGCACCGGTTCGGCCCCGGCGATCATGTGTGGCTGTGCGGCGTGCGGATTGCGCACAGCCATGGCCTCATCGGCCATTCGGATGCCGATGCCGGGCTGCACGCGCTCACCGATGCGCTGCTCGGCACCATCGCCGCTGGAGACATCGGCGATCACTTTCCCCCGTCCGACCCGCGCTGGAAGGGCGCAGCCTCGGACCAGTTCCTGCGCCATGCGGCCATGCTGGTTCGCGCTGCCGGCGGGATCATCGATTTCGCCGATGTAACGCTCATCTGCGAACGCCCGAAGATCGGCCCGCACCGCGGTGCGATGCGCGCGCGGATTGCGGAGATACTCGACATTGCGCCCGGATCGGTGAGCGTGAAGGCGACCACTACCGAGCAACTGGGCTTCACCGGCCGGAACGAGGGCCTTGCCGCACAGGCGATGGCCAGCGTCCGGCTGCCGGGCTGAGGAGACATAGCATGGACCCCGAACTGATCGCGCTGGCAGCCCGGGTCATCGAGGCCAATGGCGCCCGCAAGCTCCGTATCGCAACCGCTGAAAGCTGCACCGGCGGACTGGTATCGGCAGCGCTCACCGAAATTCCGGGCGCGTCCGAGGTGTTCGAGCGCGGCTTTGTCACCTATTCGAACGAAGCCAAGCAGGAAGAGGTCGATGTGGGCGAAGACATCATCGCCACCTTTGGCGCTGTGTCCATCGCCACTGCCTGGGCAATGGCACAGGGCGCGCTGGCGAACAGCCGGGCCGATGTAGCAGTGGCGGTGACCGGTATTGCAGGCCCCGGCGGCGGCTCTGAGATGAAGCCGGTGGGCATGGTGGTGTTCGCGCGCGCCGAGCGTAACGGCGATCCTGAGACGGTGAATGCCGATGTGCGCCAGTTCGGCGATCTTGGCCGCAGCGAAATTCGCCGTCAGGCGGCGCTGGTGGCGCTCGGTTTGCTGATCCCGGACGGCGAGGCAGCCCCATAGAGCGCCTGGGCACGGGTTTCGAAAGCGCCAACCATGCGCCGCAACGCTTCGCCGAAGAACATGCCGGCAAGCCGCTCGAACATCCGGTTCTGAAACTCGAAATCGACAAGGAAATCGATCTCGCAGCCGCCGGCCACGTTGCGGAACACCCAGTCATTATGCAGGTGCCGGAGCGGGCCGGAGAGATACTCCACCTTGATCGCGCGGGGCCGCTCGAGCGCCACACGGCTGGTGAACCGCTCACGCACCATCTTGAAGCCCACCACCATGTCGGCCGTGATCACATCGTCTTCGCGCTTCCTTATCCTGAGCGCCTGCACCCAGGGCAGAAACTCCGGATACCGGGCAACATCGGCCACCAGCTCGAACATCTGCTCGGCCGTAAAGGGCAGGAAGCGGGTTTCCTGATGCCGTGGCACTTCAGCCAGCGACTTTAGCAGCGGCGCGGCGCTTGGCCTGCATCTCGGCAAAATCCTTCCCCGCATGATAGCTGGAGCGGGTGAGCGGCGAGGCGGCGACCTGCAGAAAGCCCTTGGAGCGCGCAACCGCTGCATAGGCACCGAAGCTCTGCGGGGTGACGAATTCCATGACCTTGGCATGGCGCGGGGTGGGCTGGAGATATTGCCCCACGGTCAGGAAGTCCACGCCGGCAGAGCGCATGTCATCCCATACCTGGTGCAGCTCCTGCGCGGTTTCACCCAGCCCCACCATCACACCGGATTTGGTGAAGATCTGCGGGTCCAAAGCCTTCACCCGGTCCAGCAGCCGCAGCGAATGGTAATAGCGCGCGCCGGGGCGGATGGTGGGGTAGAGGCGCGGCACGGTCTCCAGGTTGTGGTTGTACACATCGGGCCGGGCCGCAACGATCATCTCCACGGCACGCTCCGCCTTGTTGCGAAAGTCCGGGGTAAGGATCTCGATGGTGGTGGCGGGGGCGGAGGCGCGGATCGCCTCGATAACCCGCACGAACTGGCCGGCGCCGCCATCGGGAAGGTCGTCCCGGTCCACCGAAGTGATGACGATATGCTCCAGCCCGAGCGCTGCAGCGGCTTCTGCCACATGGCCGGGTTCGGACATGTCCACCGGGCCGGGCATGCCGGTCTTCACATTGCAAAAGGCGCAGGCGCGGGTGCAGGTATCGCCCAGGATCATCACG
>JBBQIP010000166.1:0-5735 GCA_038325045.1 Sphingomonadales bacterium | reverse complement strand
CGCGGCCCTTCGGGGTGAAGACGCTGTGGGTGGACAGCATTGCCAATTCCGAAGTGCTTTCAGGCTCCGGCCGGCTGGCGCGCCGCATTGCCGGCCGCACCCTCACCCAGTGGCCGGCGCTGGCGGAGGGCGATGTGGAGCATTGGGGCAGCGTGCTGTGAAGGCACCTGATGTGTTTGTGAGTGTGGGCTCGATGATGCCCTTCGAGCGGCTGGTGGAGGCGATGGACAGTTTTGCCGCCCGGCACCCCGCGCTCGATGTGCTGATCCAGATTGGCCGGGGCCGGGCCGAGCCAGCACACGCCCGCTGGTGCCGGCTGATGCCGCCGGGCGAATACCGCGCGGCGGTGGCCGGCTGCCGGCTGTTTGTGGCGCACGCCGGCATGGGCTCGATCATCAGTGCTATCGAGGCCGGCAAGCCGCTGCTGATGCTGCCGCGCCGCCAGGCTTTGGGTGAGCATAATACCGAGCACCAGCTGGCCACCGCTGCCAGCATAGGCGCGCGGCCGGGGCTGCATGTGGCCGATGATGTGGATGCCCTGCTGGCCAGTGCGGCAGCACTACTGGCCGATGCCGGCGCACCGCCGGCGCCGATTGCGCGCTTTGCCGAGCCGGGCTTCACCGCGCGCATCCGCGCTTTCATTGAAAGCTGAAGCGCGGGCGGGCTGGTGCTGGCGGGCGGCAGCGGCTAGGTTGCGAGCCACTCCCGTGGAGAAATGCCGGTGCTGGCGATTATCGAAGCCCTGATGTTGGATGCGGCAAGCATCGCGCCCGAATATCTGATGGTCGTTGGCGTGCCGGAGCTCAAACGCCTGCGCCGCCCGCGCTTCCTGACCATTCGCGGGCCTGGCCGGCGGGACTGAGCGGGGGGAATGGGCGGGGGGAATGGGCGCGCGCTGCCAGCGCCCCCCTGACGGCATCATGAAAATCTGCATCGTATCTTCCTGCGGCGGGCATCTGACCGAGGTGCGCGCGCTGCGGAGCGCCTATGCCCGCTACCCGCACCATTATGTGCTGAACGACCGCGCGCTGCTGCCGCCCGACATGGAGGGCAACACCCGCTTCATCACCCATAGCGAGCGGGATTGGCGGTTTTTCCTCAACCTTTGGGAGGCATTTGGCATTTTGCGTGCCGAACGGCCTGATGTGATCCTCTCCACCGGCGCCGGGCCGGCGGTGCCGTTTGCGCTGGTGGGCCGCTATCTGTTTGGCTGCCGGGTGTTGTTTGTGGAGACCATCACGAGGGTAAACGCGCCGAGCATGACCGGGCGGCTGATGCACGCACTGGCGCATGATTTTTATTACCAATGGCCGGGGCTGGCGCGGTTCTTCCCGCGCGGGAAGCTTGGCGGGCCGCTGTTGTGAGCAGCTTTGTTTCCGTGGGCAATGCGCTGCAGCCCTTTGCGCGGCTGCTGGACGGGGTGGCGGCGTGCGCGCACCTGCTGCCGCAGCCGGTGCTGGTGCAGCACGGCCATACGCCCTTTGCAGCACCGGGCTGCACCGCGGAGCCGTTCCTGCCGATGGCGGGGTTCGAGGCGGCGGTGGCGGCGGCGGATCTGGTGATCCTCCATGCCGGGGCCGGCTCGGTTATCCATGCGATTGCGGCGGGCAAGCGGCCGGTGGTGATGCCGCGCCGCCAGCATCTGGGCGAGCATATCGACGACCATCAGCTGGAGTTTGCGCGCGCGCTGGCGGCGAGCGGGCGGGCCGTGATGGCCGAAACCGCCGACGAATTGCCGCGGGCGATTGCAGAGGCGCTTGCCGGGCCGGCTGGGCCGGGCGGAACCCGGGGTGGGGCGGCGATGTTGGCCTTGGTGGAAACCACCCTCACGCGCTATGCGAGCGACTTGACCAATCACGAGAAAATCGGGCGCTGAGCCGCCCTGTCCGGAGCCATTCATGCGCATAATCATCGGCATCAATGCCTGGCACGGCGACAGTGCTGCCTGCCTGGTGCGGGACGGCCAGCTGGTGGCGGCGGCCGAGGAGGAGCGCTTCCGCCGGGTGAAGCACTGGGCGGGCTTTCCCACCGAATCGATCCGCTACTGCCTGGCCGAAGCCGGGTTGGGGCTGGCCGACATAGATGCGGTGGCGATAAACCAGGACAGCCGCGCCAATCTGGCGAAGAAGCTGGGGTTTGTGGCCAAGAGCCGCCCGGACCTTGGCATGGTGCTGGCGCGCGCCCGGAACAAGGCGAAGCGGGCCGGCACGCTGGAGCAGCTGGAGGCCGCGCTGGGGCCGGGCTTTGCCGGCAAGCTGGTGCCGGTGGAGCATCACATGGCGCATCTTTCCTCGGCCTTCCATGTCTCGCCCTTTAATGAGGCGGCGGTGGTTTCGGTGGATGGCTTTGGGGATTTTGCCAGTGCGGCCTGGGGTGTGGGGCGCGGCAGCGATATCCATATCGATGACAAGGTGTATTTTCCGCACTCGCTCGGCATTTTCTATCAGGCGCTCACCCAGTGGCTCGGTTTTCCGCACTACGGCGATGAATATAAGGTGATGGGGCTGGCGCCCTATGGCCAACCAAGCGAGCTGGCGGCGATGCGCGAGATCGTGAAGCTGCAGGGCGATGGCAGCTTCCGGCTGAACCTCGATTGCTTCCGCCACCACCGCGAGAAGGTGGCGTATGAATGGGAGGGCGGCGAACCCAAGGTGGGCACGCTGTTCTCCAAAGGCCTGGAGGCGCTGCTGGGGCCGGCGCGGGCACCCAGCGATCCGCTGGAGCAGCGCCACAAGGACATCGCGCGCTCGGTACAGGCGATGTACGAGGAGGCGTTTTTTCACCTGCTCGATGCGCTCCATGCCCGGCACGGCGGCGATGCGCTGTGCCTTTCGGGCGGTTGTGCGGCGAATTCGGTGGCCAATGGCAAGGTGGTGGCGCGGACGCCCTACAGCCGCATTTATGTACAGTCTGCCGCTGGCGATGCGGGCGGCGCCATAGGGGCGGCGTTTGCGGTGTGGCACCAGAACGGCGGTGCCCGCGGCTTTGTGATGGACCATGCCTATTGGGGCCAGTCCGCCACGCCCGATGCGCTGGCGGCGCTTGTTGCGGACAGGAAAGACGCGCTGGCGGAAGCCGGCTGCACGGTGACGGCGATTGCCGACGAGGGCGAGCTGTGCGCGCGCACGGCGGCAGCGATTGCGGACGGCAAGGTGATCGGCTGGTTTCAGGGGCGGATGGAATGGGGGCCGCGCGCGCTGGGCAACCGGTCGATTTTGGGGGACCCGCGCCGGGCCGACATGAAGGATATCCTCAACCTGAAGATCAAGCGCCGCGAGAGCTTTCGCCCGTTTGCGCCCTCGGTGCTGGAAGAGGCGGTGCCGGACTGGTTTTTGCACGACGATCCGGTGCCGTTCATGATGCAGGTCTACCCCATTCGCGAGGAGAAGCGGCCGCTGATTCCGGCGGTGTGCCATGTGGATGGATCGGGGCGGTTGCAGACGGTGAGTGCGGCCACCAACCCGCGCTACCACCGGCTGATAAGCGCCTTTGCAGCGCTTTGCGGCGTGCCGATGCTGCTCAACACCAGCTTCAATGAAAACGAGCCGGTGGTGTGCCGGCCGGAGGAAGCGCTGGATTGCTTTTTGCGCACGAAGATGGATGTGCTGGTGCTCGGAGACTGGTTTATCGAGCGCGCATGAAGGTTTCGGTCATCACCGCCGTGTTCAACCGGGAGCGGACGGTTGCGCGTGCGCTGGCCAGCCTGGGCGCGCAGACCCACGCCGATATCGAGCATATCATCATCGATGGTGGCTCCACCGATGGCACGCTGGCGATCCTGAAGGCCGGCAGGCGCGCCGGATCGGTGCTGGTGAGCGAGCCGGACAATGGCATCTACGATGCGCTGAACAAGGGGCTGGTGCGCGCCACCGGGGATATCATCGGGCTGCTGCATTCCGATGACGAGCTGGCCGACCCGGCGGTGCTTGCCGATGTGGCGGCGCTGTTTGCAAGCCGGCCGGTGGATGCGGTGTACGGGGACCTTGATTATGTGGCCAGCGACGGCTCGGGGCGGATCGTGCGCCACTGGCGGGCGGGTGAATATTCACCGCGAAAGCTGGGCCGGGGCTGGATGCCGCCGCACCCGGCGCTGTTCGTGCGCAAGACCGTGATCGACCGTTTTGGCGGCTATGACACGCGGCTGCGGATTGCGGCCGATTATGATGCGATTTTGCGCTGGTTTTCCGGCGCGCAGATTACCGCGGCCTATATCCCGCGCGTGCTGGTGAAAATGCGGGTTGGCGGCGAATCGAACCGCAACTTGGGGCGTATCATGCAGAAATCACGCGAGGACCTGGTGGCGCTGCGCCGGAACAACATCGGCGGGATCGGCACGCTGGCGTGGAAGAACCTGAGCAAGCTGCCGCAGTTCTTCAGGCGCTAGCCGCTGCGCCTGTGCGCCGGAGGCCGCCCGCCCCCCATCGATAGTCTGTTGAAGCGCCGGATGCTGCCGATTCGGTGGCGATTCGCGGCGATTCGGGCGGGAAGATGCCGGCGAAATGTAAGGCGCTGAAGCGAGATAGCAAACCAATCTACTGAAATCCTTGCTGAAATATTAATTTCATAAGTTAATAGGTAAAAAATTGTTTACGAACCGTTAAAGCCGTGAGACGTTGATCCCAAGGTTCAACGCAGGGGAAGTTTCATGCTCGGTAAGTTTACAATTTTGGCTGTTGCAATGGCAGTCGCGGTTCCCGCAAATGCAGTCTCTGTGATCTCTAACCAGACCGGTGCTCCCGATCCTGGGGTTCCTGCTGGTTTCACGACAGTAATCGATTTCGATAATGCTTCGGCTGCTGGTATCGTCAATACGACAACTGGCACCGTCATCACCGCAGCTGGCGCCACAGGCGGCGTTCGCGCCATTCCGGCCGGCAACTCGGAGACGAATGTCTACCAATCGGTATCGGGCAATGCCACCAGCACCTTCAATTTCGGGGGCCTGCTCGGACCCGATCTCGTTCTGACCAGTCTCAGCCTGTATTGGGGCTCGATCGACCTTTACAACACGCTGCAGTTCCTGCGGGCTGACGGGTCGGCTTTCATGGGCAGCACCTTCACCGGGGCCAATTTCCCGCCCGCCAATGGCAACCAGCCCGCCGATGTGACCAATCGCCGGATCACCTTCGGCTTCACGCGGGCCGATGCGGTGACCCAGGTCAGGTTCGCCTCGGGATCGAATGCGTTCGAATTCGATGATATCGGCATCACCGCAGCGGTGCCGGAGCCGGCCTCCTGGGCCATGCTCATCGTCGGTTTCGGCCTTGTGGGTGCTACGCTGCGCCGCCGTCACGCCAGCACGCAGAGCGTCCTCGCCTGACCATTTGCAGCAATGCATGACAGCAAGCGGCCGGTGCCAAAAGCGCCGGCCGCTTCGCTGTGTGCTTGGCCAAGCTGTGCATTTTGGCAAAACAGCTCGCCGCCTTCCCATCTGCGACACTTTCCGGTCTTACGTTTTGCAAGAGTTGCGCCTAGCAGCAGGCGATAACACAGGACCAGAGCATGACCCGCAAAAAGGCAATCGTCATCGGCGCCGGAATCGGCGGCATATCCTGCGCCATGCGGCTGCAGAGCCTGGGCTTTGATACCGAGCTTGTGGAGAGCCTGGATGCGCCGGGCGGGCGGGCCTATGTGCGCCGCGCCGATGGCTTTACCTTCGACATGGGGCCGACGGTGCTGACCGTGCCGCACTTCATCGAGGAGCTGTTCAGCCTGGAGCGCGACCATGCGATGCT
>JBBQIP010000165.1:0-5753 GCA_038325045.1 Sphingomonadales bacterium | reverse complement strand
GGGGCTGGCGGAATTCCGCCAGCCCCGCTGCCATCACATCAGCTATCGAAGCGCGGGACGCCAATCGAGGAGGCGATGGCCCCGCGACATCCAGCGCCATCCGAATTCAACGGCCGCGATAGAGTTTATCTACAACGTCGAAATTCTCGATCTTCCTGGCTTCGGCATCGCGCAGCCAGTCCTCGCCATTGACCGACAGCAACAGCGCTTCGTTTTCGGTGTTCCAAAGCACATCATCGAGCGGCACACCGGCCTCGCTGCGCTGCATGGATTCGCCGAGACGGTACATCGACTGGTTGTCGATCTCGATCATGGCATACATGGCACCGGTTTCCTTGGCGCGAATGATGCGCGCGATCTTGCCCACTTCGTCACCCTTCAGATTGGTGATTTCCTGGCCGACGAGCTCATCGGTATCGATCGGGTTGCGCGCCATATAATAGCTGACCGTGACATAATCGGGCTGCCATGACTGGTATTCGTTCTGCTGCGCGGTGTTGTTGCTCTTGGCTCGGGTTTCAGCGCTGTTGTGCGCCTGTGTGGCGAGCGCATGAAATTCGCTGGCCGAAACGGAGCCGTTGCTGTTGGTATCGAGCCGGGCAAAGCTCCGGTCGATCATCGGTGCTGCAGCGGCGCGGGTGGTGCTTCGATAGGCGCCGGCGTGGCTGCGGTCGGTGCTGTGCATGCGGAGCATCCGATATTCTTCGCGGCTTACCATCCCGTCTCCATTGCCGTCGGCCTGTGTAAACGCCTTGGCAACATCCTTGAATCCGGCAAGGTCATACGAGTTGCCGGCAGCGAGGGCAGATGTGGACAGCAGGCCTGCGCCTGCAATGGCAAATAGAAAATGTTTCATGATCCTCTCCTGTCAATCAAATTCCAGATTTTACAGCATGACGACAATCAAATGCCTTTGCTGATACATATACAATCCGGAATTACTGGCATGGTTCCATTAACATAAAACAACATACGGCCTCAGGGGCGCAATATCACTTTGGTATATTCGTCCTGCTCGTTGGCAAATCCGGCATAGGCATCCGCCGCCTTGTCGAGCGGCATATGATGACTGATAATCGATGCGGGCTCGATCTCGCCTGCTTCAATCCGGTCCAGCAGCGGCTGCATGTAACGGTGGACATGGGTCTGCCCGGTCTTGAGCGTGAGCCCCTTGTTGACGAACGCCCCGAAGGGCAGCCCGTCCACCAGCCCGCCATAGACGCCGGGCATCGAGATGGTGCCGCCCTTGCGGCAGGCGATGATCGCCTGGCGCAGCACATGGGGGCGATCGGTGGCGAGCCCCACGGCCTGGCGGGCATGATCGAACAGATTATCGGCCGACAGGCCGTGCGCCTCCATGCCCACGGCATCGATGCAACGGTCCGGCCCCCGCCCGCCGGTGGTTTCGGCGAGCGCTTCCAGCACATCGACATGCTCGAAATTCAGTGTCTCGGCGCCTGCCTCTGCTGCCAGCGCCAACCGGCCGGGGCGATGATCGATGCTGATCACCCGCTCGGCACCCATCAACAGCGCGGCGCGGATGGCAAACTGGCCGACCGGGCCTGCACCCCAGATGGCAACGATATCGCCGGGCTCGATATCGGCATTTTCCGCACCCATCCAGCCGGTCGGCAGAATATCGGAGAGAAACAGCAGCTGATCATCGCTGAGATGCGACGGCACCTTGAAACACCCCTTGTCGGCGTACGGCACGCGGACAAATTCCGCCTGCCCGCCGGCAAAACCGCCGAGCATGTGCGAATAGCCGAACAGGCCGGACGGCGAATGGCCCATCAAGGGTTCCACCACATCCTGATTTTGCGCCGGATTGCTGTTGTCGCAGAGCGATGTGAGCGTGCGCTCGCAAAAGAAGCACTGGCCGCAGGCGATGGTGAACGGGATCACCACCCGGTCGCCCACCTTGACATTGGTGATGGCACTGCCGGTCTCCACAATCTCGCCCATGAATTCATGGCCGAGAATATCGCCCTTCTTCATGGAAGGGATGACCCCGTCATAAAGATGCAGGTCGGAGCCGCAGATGGCGGTTGAGCTGACCTTTATGATGGCATCGCGGGGATTGACGATCTCGGGATCGTCCACGGTCTCGACGCGGACATCTTTTTTTCCATACCAACGCACAGCACGCATGGTCTTATCCTTTCAACAAAATGGCGGTTCAGGCCTTGGCGGGCTGGCCCTGAGGCGCATTGGTGGCGATCTCGCCGGTCTCGACCAGCGCCTTGAAGCGCTTGAGGTCGCGGCGCAGCTGGATGCCGGGCTCGCGCTGGTTCGCCTTGGCCGCATGGCGCCCAAGGCTGCCGCCCGGCGGCTCATACCCGACCGTGCCATGGATTTCGGTGCCCCGCCCTGGCGGGCCGTCGCGGAATTCATAGCGCACCGACATCGGCACCGCTGCACCCTCCACGGTATCGAGCGCGAGCAGCTCTCTATCGATCCTTTCGGTAACAGCCATGATGATCTCGATCTCGCCCGCCGGATCGCGGCTGCCGATATGCAGCCGGCCCTCGTCATCGCGGGTCAGGCTCGAGACATTCACCGCAAAATCCGGCCAGGCCTCGAAGTCGGTGAACCGCTGCCAAACGCGTTCGCGCGGCGCATTGATGGTAACCGCGTGCGTCGATATCGCCGCGCTCGACCAGCCGGCGGATTCGGCAAGCGCCTTTTCGTCGGGCCGCTGGCCCAGCGCACGCTTGGCGGGCCCGAAGCCGGAAGCCCCGCGCGCCAGCAGCGCCGAACTGGCCAGCCCCAGAGCAATCCCGGCCACGCCGCGCCGCCGCGCCCCAATAATTGCCAGCACCGCTCCAGCGGCCACCGAAAGCGATCGTTCCATCCCGCCCAGATTCTGGCGCTGCGCCAGCCGTGTGCCTGGCGGTGCGACCATGCTCCCATCGGGGGTTTCGGCCTTGAAGTCGGGTTCGTGTCGGGTCATCGCATTGCCTTTCTGCTTCAGCATCAACGCGGCATGCGGCCCAGGGTTCCCGAACTTCTCAACTGGACGGGTCCAGCGTCTTGGAAACATCCTCGACCTTGCGCTGCGGCAGCACGATCATCCACAGGATGAACCCTGCCAGCAGCAGGCAGATGGTGTTGGGAACGATCAACGCCCATTCCCCCCGCAAAATGCCGAAGCTCGTCCAGGCGGCAAAGGCCAGGCAGGTGAGCAGATACATGACGACCGAAAGCCCCTGTGTCCGCCGTTCGCGGATGATCTTCCAGGCCTGGGGCGCAAAGCTCGCCACCGATGCCGTTGCACCGACCACGCCGACCACATCCACTATTTCCATCGCACGCTCCTGTTGCAACCCGCCGGATTGTCGGGGGCAAAGCGCTCAGGCTTCGCATTGTTCCGGCCCGCGCTATCGGCCGGAAGCAGCCATTACAGCACCGGGTCACCGCCCAGTTGCACCGCATAGGCCAGCTTTCCGTCAGGATCGGCCTGTCGCAGGTGAAAGCGCAGATCGCGCATGATGCGACCGGCCTCGGAGCAGCGCCGGTGCGGGCGTGTGCCGAAATCCCGCTCCATCAGCGCCAGTGCGCGGGTCACGGATTGCTCCACGGCTTCGCGCGCCAGCAGCGCTGTGCGTTGATCGCCGGCGGCGGCATCGGGCGGCATGACAGCCTCCATCGCATGGCGGGACCAGAGCAGCGCTGTCCCGGCCTCCACTGCAATGCAGCCATGCCGGTGCAGCCTGAGCGGGTTTGAAGGTGCCTGCACCACAAGATCGTGGTGGAGCCGGACCAGCCGCTGCAACGCGCCCGATTGCATCGCCGCGATCCGCCATAGCCCGCCGTGAAACTCGGGCTCCGCCATGAAGGCATTCCGCGCGCCGAGCGCTGCCGATGCCGCAAGCGTCATCCCGCTCAGGTCCATCCGGCCGGATGCGCTGCCGGTCATCGCAACCACATCCCAATCGCCATGATCGTGCCGCTCAGGATCGTCTGCATCGATCAGGAACAGTTGCGTGGTGGCATCGTCCAGTTGCGCTGTCACCACGGCGCGGCCCACCAGCCCGAGCCCCGAGCAGAAGCGCTTTTCGCCGCTCAACCGCCAGCATGATCCCGCTGCCACCGCACGTGCCGGAGTGGCCCCGCCAGCGCCCCAGACCCCGTGCAGCACGCCGGCGCGTACATCGGCTGCAACACGGTCGATCTGCGCGCTGGTGCCCAACCGCGCCACCAGCGACACGGCATCGACATGCCCTTCATACAGCCGCGCCAAGGGCATGCTGGCCCCGCCAAGCGCCACCAGCGCATCGAACAACGGACGCGCATTGCCCGCCTCCAATGGCGATGCCAGCAGCCCGGTTTCACGCAGCGCCGCCACATCGGCGGCCAGTGACCGGGTGCCGCGGTCCACCGCTTCGGCATTGCGCGAAATCGCAGTGATCATGGCCGCTGAAACGCCGGGCGGCAGCTCATCCATACAGGCGCGCCGTCTTCAATGCCCGCAGACGCGCCTCCAGGAGCAGGACTTCCTGCTCAAGCCGGTCGGCCGCTATCTGTTGCGGCGCCAGCGCCGGGCGTTCCGCAACCAGCCGCTCCCACAACGCTGCAAACGGCAGGCGGGCGGCTGCAAGGGGCGACAGCCCGTAAGGCAGATGATCGGATGAGACCGCCCCGGCAGCATGCGCCTTGCGCAGCGCCACGCGAGCCGAAAGACGCGACGCCAGACGGGATGCCGGCTCCAGATTGGTATCGACCGCCACCACGCCTGCCGACCGGGCCGCAAGGGTCTCGGCCATTCCGCCAGCAGCGCGGCCCGCCAGCCGGGCCGATGCCGTGACATGCGGCTCCGGCGCATGGCGGACGCTGCCGCCCGATCGCTCAACTGCTGCCAGAAACGCCCGATCCTCCCCGGTCGGCACCGCCGGCACGCCGCCCACCAGCGCCCATGTGCTGCAACGCACGGCAATATTGGCGCCCGAGCGCATGCGGTGGCGCGGCCAGGGGTCGGTCGGTACGGGGTCGATCAGCCATTCGAGTTCCGCCGCCGCTGCCTGATAGCGCCATTCGAGCGCACCTATATGCAAGGCTGAAGGCGGCATGCGGCTGATCTCGTCCCAATCCCCGCTCACCCGCCCTGCAACCGCTGCCACCGCAGGCGTGAGTGCGCTATCCAGCGCCGCCAGCCAATCGTCGTCGGCCACACAATCGGCATCGGTGGACACCAAAATATCGTCCGGTTCGCAAAGCCCGGCGGCAAGCTCCATCACGCGCCGCCGCGCGCCGCCGGCGTGCGACATGGCTGGCGGCAATGCCTCTGCCTTGCAGACAAGATCGAGATCGAGCTGCAGCGCTGCCGCCTGCGCCGCGCCCTGCGTAGCATCGGTGCAGTTGTTGGCCAGCACCATGATCCGGGGCGGCCTGGCCCGCGTCTGCCCCGCAATCGCGCGCAGGCAGCGCGGCAGCAGCGCGGCCTCGTTGCGCGCCGGAATGGCGATTACCATTTTCCGCTGAACGCTCACGGCGTGCCATGCTGATAGACATCCAGCCGAAACCCCGGCGCCACCTCATGGTGCACAAGCGACAGATGGGGCTCGATACAGGCGGCAAAGGCTTCCGCCGATTCCTGCCCGGTCAACGCGGCCTCGGTATCCCCCAGCCAGCTCACCACCACGATCCGGCCCTGCTCCGCAAGCCGCTCACGACACAGCGCGGCTGTGCGGATGACACCCTCCAATCCCAGATAATAAAGCATGTCCGACCGCAGGATGAGATCGAACGGCCCG
>JBBQIP010000164.1:0-5767 GCA_038325045.1 Sphingomonadales bacterium | reverse complement strand
TGCCCGGCTCGAGCACCACATATTGCTCGAAATAAAGCACCCGCTCGAGGTTCTTCAGCGGCATGTCGAGCAGCATCCCGATGCGGCTCGGCAGCGACTTCAGGAACCAGATGTGCGCCACCGGCGCTGCCAGTTCGATATGGCCCATGCGCTCGCGCCGGACCTTGGTCACGGTCACTTCAACGCCGCACTTTTCGCAGACAATGCCCTTGTACTTCATGCGCTTGTACTTGCCGCACAGGCACTCGTAATCCTTGATCGGCCCAAAAATGCGCGCGCAGAACAGGCCATCCCGCTCCGGCTTGAAGGTGCGGTAGTTGATCGTCTCGGGCTTCTTGATCTCGCCAAACGACCAGGACCGGATCTTGTCCGGCGAGGCCAGGCTGATCTGGATCTTGTCGAACGTCTCGGGCTTTGCAGCGGGCGAGAAGAAATTGGTGACTTCGGTATTCATGATCTCATCCTTTCAGGGGCGAACGAAAGCGCGACCCCGGCGCGACACGCGCGCCGGGGCACACCGCTATTCGACCACCTCGTCGCTCTGCAGCTCGACGTTCAGGCCGAGCGAGCGCATTTCCTTCACCAGCACATTGAAGCTCTCGGGAATGCCGGCCTCAAAGGTATCGTCACCCTTGACGATCGCCTCATAGACCTTGGTGCGGCCAACCACATCGTCGGACTTCACCGTGAGCATTTCCTGCAGCGTGTAGGCGGCGCCGTAAGCCTGGAGCGCCCAGACCTCCATCTCGCCGAAGCGCTGGCCACCAAACTGCGCCTTGCCGCCCAGCGGCTGCTGGGTAACGAGGCTGTACGGCCCGATCGAGCGCGCATGGATCTTGTCGTCCACAAGGTGGTGCAGCTTGAGCATGTAGATATAGCCCACGGTCACCTTGCGGTCGAACTGATCCCCGGTGCGGCCGTCGAACAGCTCCACCTGGCCCGAGGTGTCCAGCCCGGCCAATTCGAGCATATGGCTCACATCGGCCTCGCGGGCACCATCGAACACCGGTGTCGCCATCGGCACGCCGCCGGCCAGGTTCGATGCCAGTTCATGGACCTTCTCGTCGGTCATCCCGGCGATGTCGCTGTCATACTGATTGCCGTAAATGGCCTTCAGCTTGGCACGCACAGCCGTGGTGTCACCAGCCGCAAGGTCGCGGCCGATGCCGCTGGTCTTGGCATGGATTTCCTCGAGCATCGCACCAATCTGCTTGCCGAGGCCGCGCGCGGCCCAGCCCAGATGGGTTTCGAAGATCTGGCCCACGTTCATCCGGCTAGGCACGCCCAGCGGGTTGAGCACGATATCCACCGGCGTCCCGTCCTCAAGGAAGGGCATATCCTCCTGCGGCAGAATCCGGCTGATCACGCCCTTGTTGCCATGCCGGCCGGCCATCTTGTCGCCCGGCTGCAGCTTGCGCTTCACCGCCACGAACACCTTGACCATCTTCAGCACGCCCGGCGGCAGCTCGTCACCGGACTGCAGCTTGGACTTCTTGTCCTCAAGCCGCGCGCTGATCGAGCTCTGCGCATCGTCCCACTGGCTCTTCAGCGCCTCGAGATCGGCCTGCGCCGCATCATCGGCCACGCCGAACTTCCACCATTCGCGCTTGGGCTGCTCGGCCAGTAGCGCCTCGTCGATCGCCACGCCCTTCTTCACGCCCTTGGGCGCAGCCGCCGCAGTCTGGCCCACCAGCACCGCCTGCAGGCGGGAATAGGTGGCACGGTCGAGGATCGCCCGCTCATCGTCGGCATCCTTTTCGAGCCGCTCGATCTCGTCCCGCTCGATCTGGAGCGCGCGCTCGTCCTTGTCGATGCCGTGGCGGTTAAAGATGCGAACATCGACCACCGTGCCGGCCACGCCCGGCGGCAGCTTCAGCGACGTGTCGCGCACATCGCTCGCCTTTTCACCGAAAATGGCGCGCAGCAGCTTCTCTTCCGGCGTCATCGGCGATTCACCCTTGGGGGTGATCTTGCCCACCAGAATATCGCCCGGCTCCACTTCGGCGCCGATGTAGACGATGCCGGCTTCATCCAGCCGCGCCAGTGCGTCCTCGCCCACATTGGGGATGTCGCGGGTGATGTCTTCCGGCCCCAGCTTGGTGTCGCGGGCCATCACCTCGAACTCCTCGATATGGATCGAGGTGAACACGTCTTCCTTGACGATCTTCTCGTTGATGAGGATCGAATCCTCATAGTTGTAGCCATTCCAGGGCATGAACGCGACGAGCACGTTGCGGCCCAGCGCCAGTTCACCGTCCTCGGTGGAGGGGCCATCGGCAATGATGTCGCCCTTCATCACCCGGTCACCCACCGTCACCAGCGGGCGCTGGTTGATGCAGGTGGACTGGTTGGAACGCTGGAACTTCATGAGCGTATAGATGTCGACGCCCGACTTGCCGGGCTCCACTTCTTCGGTCGCGCGGATGACGATACGGGTGGCGTCCACCTGATCGACGATCCCGCCACGGCGTGCACCGATGGCAGCACCCGAATCGCGCGCCACAGTGCCTTCCATGCCGGTGCCCACAAACGGCGATTCGGCCTTCACCAGCGGCACAGCTTGGCGCTGCATGTTGGAGCCCATCAGCGCCCGGTTGGCGTCATCATTCTCCAGGAATGGAATGAGCGAGGCAGCAACCGAGACCAGCTGCTTGGGGCTCACATCCATCAGCGTAACCTGGGCGCGCGGCGCCATCAGGAATTCGCCCGCTTCACGCGCCGAGACCAGCTCTTCCGAAAAGCTGCCCTGCGCATCGGTGTTGGCATTGGCCTGCGCAATGGTGTGCCGAGCCTCTTCCATGGCGGAGAGATAGACCACATCCTGCGTCAGCTTGTTGTCCACCACGCGCCGGTAAGGGGTTTCGATAAAGCCGTATTTGTTCACCCGGCTGAAGGTCGCCAGGCTGTTGATCAGGCCGATGTTCGGGCCTTCCGGCGTTTCAATGGGGCAGATGCGGCCATAATGCGTCGGGTGCACATCGCGCACCTCGAAGCCGGCCCGCTCGCGGGTAAGACCGCCCGGCCCGAGCGCCGAGACACGGCGCTTGTGGGTAACTTCGGACAGCGGGTTGGTCTGATCCATGAACTGCGAAAGCTGGCTGGAGCCGAAGAATTCGCGCACCGCCGCCACCGCCGGCTTGGCGTTGATAAGGTCGTTCGGCATCACCGTGTCGATATCGACCGAGCTCATCCGCTCCTTGACCGCACGCTCCATGCGCAGCAGCCCGACCCGGTACTGGTTTTCCAGCAGCTCGCCCACCGAGCGCACGCGCCGGTTGCCGAGGTTATCGATGTCGTCGATCTCGCCCTTGCCGTCCTTCAGGTCGACAAGCGTCTTGACCACCGACAGAATATCCTCGCGCCGCAGCACGGTCAGGTCATCGGGGGCATCAAGCTCAAGGCGCATGTTCATCTTCACCCGGCCCACAGCGCTCAGGTCGTAGCGGTCCTCGTCGAAGAACAGCCCGTAGAACATGGCTTCGGCGGTTTCGCGCGTCGGCGGCTCGCCGGGGCGCATCACCCGGTAGATTTCGGAAAGCGCATGGTCGCGCTCCTCCACCTTGTCGGCCATCAGCGTGTTGCGAATCCACGGACCGATCGAAACATGGTCGATGTCGAGCAGCTCGATGGCGCTCTGGCCAACCTTGTCGATCTTGTCGAGATTCTCGGCCGTCAGCTCGTCGCCGGCTTCGATGTAAATCTCGCCCGTCGTCTCGTTGATGATGTCAAACGCCGAATAGCGACCGAAAATTTCCTCGGTCGGGATGAGCAGGGACTTCAAGCCGTCGGTCGCCGCCTTGCGCACCAGACGCGGCGTAACCTTGGTGCCGAGCGGAAACACGACTTCGCCGGTCTCGCCGTTGATCACGTCGAAGGTCGGCTTCTGGCCGCGCCAGTTGGCTTCCACAAAGGGCACCACCCAGCCGGCTTCACCCTTGCTGCCATGCCCACGCTGCCAGATAACCCGGTTGTAAAAGGCGTTCAGAATCTCTTCCGAATTCCAGTTGAGCGCATACAGAAGCGTGGTCACCGCCAGCTTGCGCTTGCGGTCGATACGCACGTTCACGATGTCCTTGGCGTCGAACTCGAAATCGAGCCACGAGCCGCGATAGGGGATGACGCGCGCCGCAAACAGATATTTGCCGCTGGCATGGGTCTTGCCGCGGTCATGATCGAAGAACACGCCCGGCGAACGGTGCATCTGGGAGACGATCACCCGCTCGGTACCGTTGATGATGAAGGTGCCGTTCATCGTCATGAGCGGCATGTCGCCCATGTAAACGTCCTGCTCCTTGATATCGAGCACCGAGCGTGTTTCGGTATCGGCATCAACCTCGAACACGATCAGCCGCAGCGTTACCCGCATAGGCGCCGCATAGGTCATACCGCGCTGGCGGCACTCGTCGGTGTCATACTTGGGGTCTTCGAGCACATAATTCACGAAATCCAGCTCGGCGGTACCGGCGAAATCGCGAATCGGGAACACCGAACGCAGCGTCTTTTCCAGCCCGGAAACATAGCCATCCTCGGGCCGCGAGCGTAGGAACTGCTCATAGCTCTCGCGCTGCACCTCGATGAGGTTGGGCATCTGCACCACTTCGCCGATCTTGCCGAAGTTCTTGCGGATGCGGCGGCGGGCGTTGAACGCCTTGCCAGCCAGTGCGGGGACGGGGGACTGCGCTTTGGTGGCCATAAGTTCTCGATTGCCTCTCGGTCATCAACCAGCTTTCCCGAATGCCAAACCGGCGTGCGAGAAAGCAAAAAACCGCACGACATCCGGGGCGCATGGAGCGCGTCCGATTGCCACACGGCAGTAACGATGGAACCCTGTTCCTCCCATCCGTCGCGGAGCGGCTTATCGATACCGAACCGTGTCCCGGAGAAAACAGCAAACGACCCTCGGGGGCCGCTACAAATCCGTAGTTAGGCGTTCTGACGGATTGAGGCAAGGGGGCGCTGCAGCCGTCACATCCAGCGGCCCGATCCAGCCGGCGGGGGAACAACTGCGGCAGCAAAGAGTTACTCCCGGTATCTGACCATGCGTCCAGGAGAGTTTATCTATGTTGCGTACCCTTATAGCCCTTGCAGCGCTGACCGGCGCTTCAACCGCCGCTCATGCCCAGGCGCAGGCGCCTGACGGCTCAAAGGCCTTCGGAATCGAACCCTATTTCGGCATCATGGGAGGCTATCACAGCTTCGACCGTCGCGGTGATTTTGCTGTTCCCTTCAATGCTGACCGTTTTGACGGCGCTCTTGTCGGCGGCGTTGTCGGTGTCAACATCCCGCTGGGGCCGCTGGTGGTGGGCGCAGAAGGCAATGCGGCCAAGGGCTTCAGCGATATCGACTGGGAATATGGCGCCCGCGGACGCCTGGGCTTTCGCGCCGGTGAATCCGGCCTGATTTTTGTGTCTGGCGGCTATCAGTGGATAAAGGGCCAGAATAACCGCGGCTTCGGCGATCGGGACAACTGGATTTACGGCGTGGGCGCTGAAGTCGGCCCCCGGGAAATCGGCCTTGGCGGTGTTACCGGCCAGGCCGGACCGCGTCTGCGCTTCCAGGTCGAGACGGTTGATTTCAACTCGGTGCGCGGCATGGGCGGCGTCATCTTCCACTTTTAGAACTGCAGGCGGGCGGCGGCGCCTGCTCAGCCGAGCAGAGCCGCCGCAGCCCATATGGCAGCAACATAGGCAGCCACACCGCCGCCCACCCGCACGCCGTAGCGCAGGCCACCGGCGGTCAACGCCATCGACAGCTTCATCGCCGCATT
>JBBQIP010000163.1:0-5774 GCA_038325045.1 Sphingomonadales bacterium | reverse complement strand
CCAGATGAGCCAGCTTTCCACGGTTCCGGCCGCCAGCTGCCCGGCGGCCAGCGCGCGCGCCACCGCCCGCACATTTGCAAGTGCCCAGCCGATCTTGGTGGCGGTGAAATAGGGGTCCAGCAGCAGCCCGGTGCGCGCTTGCACCATCGGCTCATGGCCGGCCGCCTTGAGCGCTGCACAGGCATCGGCAGTCCGCCGGTCCTGCCACACTATCGCGGGTGTCAGCGGCTCTCCGCTCTCCTTGTCCCACAGCACCAGCGTTTCGCGCTGGTTGGTAATGCCGATGCAGGCGATGCGGGCGGCGCCCACCTTGTCGGCGGTCTCCAGCAGGCAATCCCGCGACAGCCGCCAGATTTCGGCAGCGTCATGCTCCACATGGCCGGGGGCGGGGTAATGCTGGGTTATCGCAGCCTGGGCGCTGGCGACAATGCTGCCATCGCGGGTGAAGGCGATGGCGCGGGTGCTGGTGGTGCCGGCATCGAGCACAAGAATGATATCTGCGGTCATCTGCTCCTTTCCATCGTCCGGTGGCGGCGCTAGTCAAGCCCGCACATGACCGAGCCCCATGATCTTTTCATTATCGGCGGCGGTATCAACGGCGCGGGAATCGCCCGGGATGCTGCCGGCCGCGGGCTTTCGGTGGCGCTTGCCGATGCCGGGGATTTCGGCGGTGCGACATCGAGCAGCTCCACCAAGCTTATCCATGGCGGGCTTCGCTATCTGGAATTCTTTGCCTTTGGGCTTGTACGCAAGGCGCTTGTCGAGCGCGAGGTTCTGCTCGACATGGCCCCCCATATCAGCTGGCCGCAGAGTTTCGTGCTGCCCCATGCGCCGGGCATGCGGCCGGAGTGGATGCTGCGCGCCGGCACGTTCCTTTATGATCATCTGGCGCGGCGGCAGGTTATCCCCGCCTCCACCCGTATCGACCTGCGGCAGGACCCGGCCGGCAGGGCGCTGAATGCAAGCTATGCAACCGGCTTCCGCTATTGGGATGGCTGGATTGATGATGCGCGGCTGGTCATCGCCAATCTGCAGGATGCCGCCGCCAGGGGCGCAACGCTGATGCCGCGCACCAGAGTGACCGGCGCGCGCTTTGCGGAGGATCTCTGGACGGTAACGCTCGCCACCGGCGCCACGCTGAGCGCCCGGCGGATCATCAACGCGGCCGGCCCCTGGGCAGGCGAAGTGGCGAGCGCGGTGCTGGGCCGTAACGATACGCCGTCGCTGCGGCTGGTGCAGGGCTCGCATATCGTGACCCGGCGCGTGCATCTGGGGCGCGATTCCTTCATGCTCCAGCAGCCGGATGGGCGGATTGTTTTCGTGATTCCCTATGAGCGGGATTTCTCGCTGATCGGCACCACCGAGCGCGATGTGCCTGGCCCATCGGCCGCGCAGGTGACCGAGGCGGAGGCCGACTATCTGCTGGGCGCGGTGAACCGCTATCTCGCGCGGCCGTTGACTGCCGCCGATGTGGTGCACCGCTTTGCCGGTGTGCGGCCGCTGGTGCTGGAACCCGGCAAGGGGGACCGCGAGACGACGCGCGACTGGCGGCTGGTGGCGCATGAAGGCGTGCCGGCGATGAGCGTGCTGGGCGGCAAGATCACCACCTATCGCCGGCTGGCCGAAGATGTGCTGCGCCGGGTCGCGCCCAAAACCAAGGCCTGGACCGCATCCGCCCCGCTGCCGGGCAGCGATTTCGAGCGGCTGCCGGGCGAAAACGGCCAGACCGGGTTCCGGCGCTGGCTCGATAATCTGACCGCTGCGCAGGCGAATTACGACCCCAGGCTCATTCGCAGGCTGGCCTATACGCTTGGCACGGCCGCTGTGCCGCTGCTGGAAAAGGGGCTGGGCGCCAAGATCGGCGGCATGTGGGAGGCGGAGCTGGACCATTACCGCGCCCGCGAATGGGCAGCCACCGCCGATGATGCGATGTGGCGGCGCACCAAGATGGGGCTGCACATGACCAATTCGGAAAAAGCCGCTGTAGCCGCCTGGTTTGGCGAGGCTGCCGGCCCGGTTGAGCCCGACCTGCCGCTCACCCACCGTTTCGCCGCTCCCGGCGCCTGACCGGTAGCTTCAGCGCGCCTCGGCGAGGCAGGCTGCAAACACGCCGGGCTCCACATTGCCGCCCGAGAGCATGATGACCGCTGTCTTGCCCCCGAGCGGCACCCGGCCAGTGAGCGCTGCGGCCAGCGCCACGGCGCCGCCGGGTTCCAGCACCAGCTTAAGCTCGGTGAAGGCAAAGGCCATCGCGTTCGCAACCTCGGCCTCGGTCACATGCACGCCGGTCGCGGCAGCAGATCGCAGCGTGTTGAAGGTGAGATCGGCCATCCGCAGGGTTTGCAGTGCATCGCAGCGGGTGGGGCCGGGGTTTTCCACGGGCAGTATGGTTCCGGCCGCGAGGCTGCGCTCCACATCGTCATAGCCTTGCGGCTCGACAGTGATGGTGGGCAGCCCGGAGCCGATGGCGAAGCCCGACGCCAGCCCGCCGCCGCCGCAACAGACCAACGCAAGATCGGCAGTTTCGCCCCTCGCCGCCAGATCCTGCACTGCTTCCAGCCCGGCGGTGCCCTGCCCGGCTGCCACGAACCGATCATCGAATGGCGGCACCAGCACGGCGCTGCGCTCCGCTGCCAGCGCGGATGCAATCGCTTCGCGGCTTTCGGTCAGCCGGTCATAGTGGATGATCTCGGCACCATCGGCGCGGGTGCGCGCAATCTTCAGCGCCGGCGTGTCGTTCGGCATGATGATGGCGGCCTGCATGCCCATGAGCCGGGCAGCGCGGGCGATTCCCTGCGCGTGGTTGCCGGAAGAATAGGCCACCACGCCGCCCGCGCGCGCGTCTTGCGGAATTGCAGCAAGCCGGTTCCAGGCGCCGCGAAACTTGAACGAGCCGGTGATCTGCAGGCATTCGGGCTTGAGCCACAGCCGGCCGCCGGTGAGCCGGTCGAGCGCATCGGAACGCAGCAGCGGCGTGTGCAATACATGTCCCTCAAGCCGGGCAGCTGCGGCATGGATTTCACCGATTTCGAGCGGTCGGTTATGCGTGGTAAAAGCGGGAGCGGAGTTCATCTGACAAGTCTCTGCCAGCGCTTGCGAAAACTGCAAGTTTCGACTGTCATAAAAATAGTCTTTACATGAGCGCCCCGCATCCCCATATCAGCCGCTCGCTGCCCCATGGGACTTCCACCGCAAGGCAGCTTTGGTGCCGGCCTTCTCCGGCAACTTTGCTCCACCGGAGGTCCCTTGAATTGCACAGGCATCATAACGCACTCGGGGTAGCACAGACCCTGCGACCAACGCAGCCGGTCACCCTCGTCCGTCCTCACGCCGCTCGGCGCGCAGCTCGTTTCTTCGTGGAGAACTTCCCCGGGGTCTCGATGTATGCCGTGAAGGCCAATCCTTCGCCGGACCTTATCCGCACGTTGTGGGATTCGGGTGTCAGCCATTTCGATGTCGCCTCGATCGCCGAGGTGCGCCTCGTCCGCGGGCTGCTGCCGCGCGCCACGCTGTGCTTCATGCACCCGATCAAGGGTGAGGAGGCGATTGCGGAGGCCTATTTCAAGCACGGCGTGCGCGTGTTCAGCCTCGATTCGCTCGATGAGCTTGAGAAGATCGTGAGCGCCACGCTCGGCGCTGCCGACCTTACGCTATGCGTGCGTCTCCGCGTTTCCTCCGCCCATGCCAAGCTCAGCCTCGGCGCCAAGTTCGGCGCCTCGGCCGATGAAGCGCCGGCGCTGCTGATGGCCGCGCGCCAGGCAGCCGATGCGCTGGGCGTGTGCTTCCATGTCGGTAGCCAGACCATGAGCCCCCAGGCTTACGGCGATGCGCTCGGCCATGTCCGCGCAGCGATTGTGGCAGCGGGCGTGACCGTTGATATCGTCGATGTGGGTGGCGGCTTTCCGTCCATCTATCCGGGCATGGAGCCGGGGGCGCTCGATGGCTATTTCGAGGTTATCCACCGGGCCTATGAGGCGCTGCCGATCAGCTATTCGGCCGAGCTCTGGTGCGAGCCGGGCCGGGCGCTGTGTGCGGAATATGCCAGCCTGCTGGTGCGGGTGGAAGCGCGCAAGGGCGATGTCCTCTACATCAACGACGGCGCCTATGGTGCGCTGTTCGATGCAGCCCATATCGGCTGGCGGTTTCCGGTCACGCTGGTGCGCGAGCGTTCCAGCCGGGCGGCGCCGGTGGAGTTCAGCTTCTGGGGCCCGACGTGTGATGACATGGACTTCATGCGGGGGCCGTTTGCCTTGCCGGCAGACATCAAGACCGGTGATTATGTCGAGATCGGCATGATCGGCGCCTATGGCTCGGCCATGCGCACCGGCTTCAACGGCTTTACCGCCGGCGAAACCGTGCTGGTGGGGGACGAGCCGATGGACAGCCTTTATTCCGGCATCGAAGAGACGCGCGAAAACGTCATTCCGCTCCGGCGCCGGGCACGCTAGTCTAGGTTTCAGTCAGCCGGTCGCCCGCCGTTCGCGGCGGGCGCTCCGGTTTTTTCCCGTTCGGCGCCGGACCCACCGGCCGCGGGCGACGGTGCTGCCGTCGGGCCATCACCATCCCCCCTCGCCCAAGGAGGCATTGTCATGTCCAACACCGTTGTTTCAGACCCCAACCAGATAAACGATACCCGCAAGGCCGAGCTGCTTTCCAAGACCGTTCGCCATATCGATATCCGCAGCTTCGATGCGCGGCCTATCATCGATGCGATGGACGGCATGAGCTTCACCTCGCGCGATCTGGCGCGCGCGACCGGCATCTACAACCAGATGCTGGCCGACAAGGATTGCTCGATCTTCCTCGTCATCGCCGGCTCCACCTCGGCGGGTGGCTGCATGGACCTGTATGCCGAGCTGCTGCGCTCCAACATGATCGACGGGATCGTGGCGACCGGCGCCTCGATCGTGGACATGGACTTCTTCGAAGGACTTGGCCACAAACACTATCAGGCGCTTGAAATTCCTGACGATAATCTTTTGCGCTCGCTCTACATCGACCGTATCTACGATACCTATATCGACGAGCAGCAGTTGCAGGATTGCGACCACACCATCGGCGAAATTGCCGATAGCCTGGAGCCGAAGGCCTATTCCAGCCGCGCCTTCATCCGCGAGATGGGCAAGTATCTGGTGAAGCACGGCAAGAAGGAGAACAGCCTGGTCAAGCTCGCCTATGAGCATGACGTGCCGATCTTCTGCCCGGCGTTTGTCGACAGCTCGGCCGGTTTCGGGCTGGTAAAGCACCAGGTGGAGCGGATGAAGGCGGGCAAGCCCTATATGGTGCTCGATGCTATCGCCGATTTCCGCGAGCTTACCGATATCAAGATCAAGGCCGGCACCACCGGGCTTTTGATGATCGGCGGCGGCGTGCCCAAGAACTTCGTACAGGATACGGTCGTTTGTGCCGAAATCCTGGGGCATGATGATGTCGAGATGCACAAATATGCCATCCAGATCACGGTGGCGGATGTGCGCGATGGGGCCTTGTCGAGCAGCACGCTCAAAGAGGCCAGCAGTTGGGGCAAGGTGAGCACGACGTTTGAGCAAATGGTGTATAGCGAGGCGACGCTGGCCCTGCCGCTGATCGCGGGGTATGCGTATCACAAGAAAGGCTGGTCGGCCCGGCCGGAACGGCGATGGAATGAAATCCTCGATCAGAAGCCGGCGGCGGTGGGGGTGTGAGTCGATTGTGTGAAATATAAAGCGTCGCTTGCGGTTTCGCGGGCAGGATGGGTGATCGCCTTGTGCGATTTATCCTCCGAACCAAGAAAT
>JBBQIP010000162.1:0-5786 GCA_038325045.1 Sphingomonadales bacterium | reverse complement strand
GCCCCTCGCGGTCCTTGTCATACACCGGCATCCGCCGGTCCAGAAACGCCGCCAGCGCGGCCGTGTCCATCGCCGGTGCACGCCCAAGCGCCAGCAGGCTCTCGGCCTGGTTCAGCAAATAGCGCCCATCCCCGTCTGCCGCCGCCACAAGTGCGGCGCGCGCAGCCCCGTCCAGCGGCAGCGCGCGGGCAGCGGCCGCTTCGGCGCGCAGCAGCAGCGTCTCCATCGCCACCGCATCGAGCGCCTCCAGCACCAGCACCCGGGCGCGGGAGAGCAGGGCTGCATTCAGCTCGAAGCTGGGGTTCTCGGTGGTGGCGCCCACCAGCGTTATGGTGCCGTCTTCAATTGGCCCCAGAAACGCATCCTGCTGGCTGCGGTTGAAGCGGTGCACCTCATCCACAAACAGCAGCGTGCGCTGGCCGGCCGCCGCCAGCCGCCGCGCATCGGCAAACAGCGCCTTCAGCTCCGCCACCCCGCTGAACACCGCCGATATCGAGGCCAGCCGCAGCCCGGCCGCATCTGCCAGCAGCCGCGCAATCGAGGTCTTGCCGGTGCCGGGCGGGCCCCACAAAATCAGGCTGGGCAGCTGGCCCGATGCCAGCATCCGGGTCAACGATCCGTCCCGGCCGGTAAGCTGCGGCTGGCCCACGATATCGGCAAGGTGCAGGGGGCGCAGCTTCTCCGCCAGCGGGGCGCTGGCTCCGGCAGTTTCCGCGCTGCCATCATCCGGGGCGAACAGGTCGGTCATCGCCCCGGCCCTTCGCGGCTCAGCTCTTGAAATAGGGCTTCACGTCGCCCTTCACCTTGATGGTGAGCGGGTTGCCGAACCGGTCGCGCGAATTGCCGGCAGCCACCTTCACCCAGCCTTCGGACACGCAATATTCGTCCACATTGGTGCGCTCCACGCCGTTGAACACGATGCCCACGCCGCGTTCCAGCAATGCGGGGTCATAGTGCGGGCTGCGCGGAGAGGCGGAGAGCCGGTCGGGCGGCGTATCGGCCGGCACCGGGGCTGCAGGGCTTTCGGGGGAGGCGGGTTCTTCAGTCATACGCCAAGGCGTGTGGGCGAGAGCGGCCGGAGGGTCAAGACAACAAAGGCCGCGCAACCCATACTCGGATTGCGCGGCCCCTGTTTGAGCAAGCACCATGGCCTGAAAGGCTCAGCCCTCTTCGGCGGGCGTCTCGGCTTCGGCGGCTTCGGCAGCAGGCGCCTCGGCAGCAACCTCGGCCGGAATTCCCGGCTCGGCGGAGGGGTCGAAGTCCTCGGTAAAGCCAGCCTCGTCACGCTCGTAACGGTCGGACGAAACATTCACGCCCTTGGCCTGAAGTTCGGCCTCCTCGGGCGAGCGCGCCACGTTCACCTCGATGGTCACCACCACCTCGGCGTGCAGTGCAACCTTCACCTTGTGCAGGCCGAGCGCCTTGATCGGCTTGTCGAGGATGATGTGGTTCTTCAGAACCTTGTGACCATCAGCGGTAAGCAGCTCAGCCAGATCGCGGGCAGCTACCGAGCCGTAAAGCTGGCCGGCGTTCGATGCCTGGCGGATAAGCACCACCTTGGCACCATCGATCTCGCCCGCTTCCACGCGCGCAATATCGCGGCGCTTGGCGTTTTCGGCTTCCAGCCGCTCGCGGTCGGCTTCGAAGCGCTTGCGGTTGGCCTCGGTGGCGCGCAGCGCCTTGCCGCGCGGCAGCAGGAAGTTGCGGGCAAAGCCGGGCTTCACATTGACGACATCGCCAATGGTGCCAAGCTTTTCCACGCGCTCAAGAAGGATCACATCCATTGCAGCCTCCTCACTTCACCAGATAGGGCAGCAAGCCCAAATGGCGGGCGCGCTTGATGGCCTGGGCCAGTTCACGCTGCTTCTTGCCGGATACCGCGGTAATGCGGGCCGGCACGATCTTGCCACGCTCGGACACAAAGCCCTGCAGCAAGCGCACATCCTTGTAATCGATCACAGGCGCATTGGCCCCCGAAAACGGGCAGCTCTTGCGGCGGCGGAAAAATGGTCGTCCCATGGTTATCCTCCTCAGGCCGAAGCGCGCGGCGCGCGGTCACGCGGCCGGTCGCCGCCCCGATCACCCCGGTCGCCGCGGTCACCACGGTCGCCGCGATCACCGCGATCTCCACGGTCCCCGCGATCACCACGGTCGCCCCGATCACCCCGCGGCGCGCCGCCGTCGCGGTCGCCCCGCTCGCGGTCACCGCCACGCTTCAGCATGGCGCTCTGCTCGGTCGGCAGTTCGTCGGTGCGCACGGTCATGGAGCGGATCACATCTTCGCTCAGGCCCACGTTGCGCTCCAGCTCGGCCACTGCCGGTGCCGGCGCATCGAGCACCAGCATCACATAATGCGCCTTGCGGTTCTTGGCGATGCGATAGGCCAGTGTGCGCAGGCCCCAATATTCCTGGGTCACCACACGGCCGCCACCATCGGCAATAATCTTTGAAAAGCCTTCACTCAGCGCCTCGACCTGGCCCGTGGCCAGATCCTGCCGCGCGAGGAAGACATGCTCGTAACACGGCATGCACTCATCTCCCGTACCGATCGCTGGTGCCGCCACCATGGCTGCACCCCTCCGGCTTGCTTGCCCCCACCTCGCAGCGGGGAGCGGGGCCTATGGCGGATAGCGCCTGCGAAAGCAACCCTATCGCGGTGGCGCCAGCAGCGCCGCTACACCCGGATCGGCCTCCACCGAGGGCCGCAACCCGGGCACCACCCGCACCCCGGCCGCCTGCTCATAGGCATAGCCCAGCGCCAGCACCCGGGCATCGTCCCATTTCGTGCCCATAAAGCTCAACCCCACCGGCAGGCCCTGCACGGCCCCCATCGGCACGGTCAGGTGCGGGTAGCCGGCAATCGCGGCATAACCCGTCGGCCCGCTGCGCCCCGGGCTCTGGTCCCCCAGCACCGCATCAATCGGCCATGCCGGTGATGTGGTGGGCGCCACCAGAGCGGCCGCACCAGCGGTTTTCAGCATGGCATCAATCCCATCCACCCCGGCCAATTTCAGGCTCAAAGCCCGCGCCGCCAGATATTCAGGGTCCAACAGCCCGGGCGTGGCGTCGGCCTTCACAAAATCCTCCTGCCCGAACAGCCCCATCTCGCGCGCCGCATTGGCCTTGTTGAAGGCAATCGCCTGCGCCAGCGTCCGCACCGTCACCGCCTGCGGCGTGGAGGCCAGATAGGCATTCAGCCCCGCCTTCAATTCGGTTGAAAGCACCTTGTATTCCGCCGCCCCCATCGCGGCCCGGCCCTCGGGCGCTGTCACATCCACCAGCACCGCGCCCTGTGCACGCAGCACGGCCAGCGCCTGCTCAAACACCAGGTCCACCGGCGCCAGCCAGCCGGTGGCAGAGCGCAGCACGCCAATCCGCACGCCCCGCAGCGCATCGGCGCGCAGCCCGGCCTCATAATCCACCCGCCGCGCATCCGCCTCGGCGGTGGCGGCATCGGCGGCATCGCTACCGGCCATGGCGGTGAGCATCCGCGCCGCCAGCCGCACATCGCGCGCCATCGGCCCGGCGGTATCCTGGCTGGCGCTTATCGGCACCACATGGGTGCGGCTCACCAGCCCCAGCGTGGGCTTGAACCCCACAATGCCGTTGATCGCGGCAGGGCACACCACCGAGCCATCGGTCTCGGTGCCGATGGCGGCCTCCACCATGCCGGCCGCCACTGCCGCGCCCGAGCCTGAGGAAGAGCCGCACGGCGTCCGGTCCAGCGCATGCGGGTTGCGCACCTGCCCGCCCGCACCGCTCCAGCCGGAAATCGAATTGTCGCCGCGAAAATTCGCCCATTCGGAAAGGTTGGTCTTGCCGATGATCACCGCACCCGCCGCCCGCAGCCGCGCCACCAGCGACGCATCACGGGTGCTCAGATTGTCCTTCAGCGCCAGGCTGCCGGCAGTGGTCACCACGCCCTTCACATCGATATTGTCCTTCACCAGCACCGGCAGGCCATAAAGCGGCCCGCGCGCCATCCGCCGCCGGTCCATCGCCCGCGCCTCCGCCTCCACGCCCGGCACGACCGCCAGCACGGCATTTATTTGCGGGTTGAGCTTCTCGATCCGCGCCAGAGCGGCCCTGGTCGCAGTTTCCGCCGGGCCAACCGGCTGGGCCTGCACCGCCGCCGGCAGCAGCGCCGCCACAACAATCATCCGCATCTTCACAGGCAGCTCCAATCCGCTTTGCAACCAGCCCGGGTTGTGCAGCGCCCGGAAGGTGCCGGCAAGCGCCGGCTGTTGCATCGGGTGGCCAGTGTGAGGCAGGATTGCGCTCCCCAACCAAGGCCAACCACCCATGCGCACCCCAACCCTCTCCCGCCGCCAGCTGCTCGGCGGCGCAGTGCTGCTCGCCGCCCCGGCATTCGGGCAGGGCCGCGCCCGCACCCATGATTTCGATATCATCGTCATCGGCGCCGGCCTGTCCGGCCTCAACGCCGCTTACACAGCACAGGAACAAGGCGCGCGGGTGCTGGTGCTGGAGGCCCGCGACCGGATCGGCGGGCGCATCTATTCGCTCGATAAAATCCCCTTCCTCGCCGAAGCCGGAGGCAACACCTTCAGCGATGGCTACGGCGCGGCCCTGTCGGCAGCAGCCGCAGCCGGCGTGGAGATGGTCAACACAACGCCAGCCCTCATGCGTTCGGTGCCGCAAATCCTCGCCATCGATGGCGAAATCATCCCGCGTGCCGCCTGGGCAACGCACCCCAAAAACCCGTTGCCCGCCGCCTATAAGGCCATGTTCCCCTCCGAAGCCGCCGCCCGCGCAATGCAGACCCACCCGGTCACCAAAACCATTGATGACTGGGCACTGACGGTCGATCCGAGCCTCGATGTAACCGTGGCCGACTGGCTGAAACGCCAGGGCTTTTCCGATCAGGCGATTGCGCTGGCATGGGATACCATCCCCAATTACGGGGACCGGGCGGCTACCACCTCGGCGCTCCAGATTGCCTTTATCCAGGGCTGGTTGATGCAGCAGCGCACGATGGGCACCGCACAATATGCGGTAAAAGGCGGCAACCAGCGCCTGCCGGAAGGCCTGGCCGGCAAATTGCGCGAGCCGGTGCGCATGAACACGATCGTGAAGGCGGTCCAGCAGGACAATTCAGGGGTAACGCTCACCACCGCTACCGGGCAAAAAATCACTGCCAAGCGCATGATCGTCTCCGCGCCGCTTCCCGCCCTGCGCAACATCAGCTTCGATCCGCCGCTGCCCCCGGCCCATGCCGATGCCGTGAAAAACCTCGGCTATCAGCACATCACCCGCATCATGATCACCGCCAAAAAACCCTATTGGCTGGAAGACGGGCTAAGCCCCTCGATGTGGACCAACAGCGCGGCGGGCTGGATACTGGCCTCACCCTTCGGCGATGATCCAGCCCAACCGGTGAACGGCCTGATCGCCAATGGCCATGGCACAACCGCGATGCGCTGGAGCAAAATGGGGCCGGAAGCCGCCAAAGCATCGGTCATCGCCGGCATTGAGGCACTGCGCCCGGCAGCCCGCGGCATGCTCACCGCGGTCGCCTATCAGGCCTGGGCCGATGATCCGTTCAGCGGCGGCGCCTGGGCAATGCACGATGCCACACAGCCGCACCGCTTCTCATCCGCCGTGGCAGCGCCGCACGGCCGGCTGCTCTTCGCAGGCGAACATACCAGCACCGACCAGCGCGGCATGGAAGCAGCAGCCACATCGGGCGTGACGGCGGCGCTATCGGCTGTCGGTTAGGTTCGGTCGAAGTATAGCCTCCGGCGGCTGGGGCCGCAGGCCCCAGACCC
>JBBQIP010000161.1:0-5813 GCA_038325045.1 Sphingomonadales bacterium | reverse complement strand
AAGAACATCGCGCCGGGCACTTTTTCCAGCACATAGGCGAAATCTTCGGCCCCCATGATCGGATTGGCGAGATCTTCCCAATGCGCCTCCCCGAACAGCGATTGTGCGACGCTGCGGCCGAAATCCACCGCGCGGCCATCGCAAAGGGTTACCGGGAAGCCCTCTTCAAACCGCACCTCGGCGCGTGCGCCGTGCGCGGCGGCGATGCCGGTGATAAGCTGCCTCAACCCCGCCTGCACTGCCGCGCGGCGGCCCGGCGAAAGCGTGCGGACGGTGCCCAGCAGATCGGCAGTGGCGGGGATCACATTATCGGTAGTGCCGGCGCTTATCTTGCCGATGGTGACGATGGCGGGATCGGTGAACGGCACCTGGCGGGTGACGAAGCTCTGGATGGCGGTGACGATTTCGCAGGCGATGGGCACCGGATCGAGCGCATCATGCGGCATGGAGGCATGGCCGCCGCGGCCGTGGATGGTGGCGAACAGCCGATCCGACGAGGCCAGCAGCGCCCCCGTGCGGCCGGCGAACACGCCGTGGCGGCCATTGGGCATGATGTGGAGCGCAAAGGCGGCATCGGGCAGCGGATCGAGCAGGCCGTCCTGCAGCATGAAGCGGGCGCCGTGATGGCCCTCCTCGCCCGGCTGGAACATGAACACCACCGAGCCGGCCAGATGCTCGCGGCGTGCGGCCAGCAGGCGCGCGGCGCCCGCCAGCATCGCCACATGGCTGTCGTGCCCGCAGGCGTGCATCACGCCCGGCACCTGCGAGGCAAAGGGCTCGCCGCTATCTTCGGGCATGGGCAGCGCATCGGTATCGCCGCGCAGCAGCACGGTGCGGCCATTGGCCGGGCCGGCGAGCCGCGCCACCAGCCCGGACGTGCTGGGGCCGGAGCGCCACTCCAGCGGCAGGTCGGCCAGCGCCTCGCGGATGCGGGCGGCAGTTTTGGGGTTGTGCAGCCCGGTTTCCGGCTCCGCATGGATGGCGCGGCGCAGGCGCACCAGATCGGGCGCCAGCGCCGCTGCGGCGGGCAGCAGATCGGCCAATTTCAAAGGCTGGCCTTCATATGGGCGACCATCTTGCCAAAGGCGTCGCTCGCGGCGGCGGCGTTGTAGCTGGGCCGGTAATCGGCCACGAAGCCATGGTCCGCATCCGGATAAAGGGTGATCTTGCTGGCCTTGGCGACCGGGTTGGAGGAGGCGGCGAGTGCAGCGTTCATGGCCTCCACATCGGTAGCCGGGATGCCGCGATCCTTGCCGCCGTAAAAGCCCAGCACCGGGGCCTTCAGATCGGCGATCCGGTCCATCGGCCATGGCCTGTCGGTGGCGCCGTCGCTGGCCCGCAGCCGGCCATAGAAAGCCCCGCCGGCACCGATGCCGGCAAATTGCGCGGCTGCCAGCCAGACCACCGAGCCGCCCCAGCAAAAGCCGATAATGCCGGCCTTGCCCGGTGCCACAAAGGCCTGCTTGCCCAGCCATTCGAGCGTGGCGCCGGTGTCCTGCATCTGCAGCGGGTAGGTTTCGGTGCCCACGATGGTGCGGATGCTCGCCATATCGGTGAGGTTGGACATGGTGCCGGCGGGATCGGCGCGGTGGAAATAATAGGGGGCGACCGCGACAAAGCCCTGTTTGGCGAGCCGGCGGCACACATCCTTCACCCATTCGTGCACGCCGAAGATTTCCGAGACCACGATGATCGGCTTGTGCCGGCCTGCGGCGGCGGGCCGCGCCACATAGCCCGGCAGGCCAGCGCCCATGGTCACGCTCTCGATCACCAGCCCGTCTGTGCCGGTGACGATGGGATCGGCATCAGCGGCGGTGGCAATTGCGGCATAGCCGGCGGCGATTGCAGCAGCGGCGCCGCGCCGTGTGAGCTGGTAATCATTGGGCAGAGTGGCGGGTGTCTCGGTGATGCTGGTCATGCGGCTGGTCCTTGTGCTTGGCTTTGGATGGGGGAAGACTAGACTGAGCGGGCGATGAAGCAAAGACACAGCCATGCAGCTGCAGCACTGGCGGTGCTGGCAATCGGCACCCTGTTGCTGGCCGAGCGGCGCTGGCCGCGCCGGCCACGGCCGGATGACGACAGCAACGGTGACCGGCTCACCACCAACCTCGCGCTGGGTGCCGGCGCCATGCTGGTGGTGAGCCTGGCCGAACAGCCGCTCGCCGGGCGGCTGGCAGCGCGGGTGGCGGCGCGCCGGCAGGGGCTGGCACAGGCGCTGCCCGGCCCGGCCTGGCTGCGCGACATTGCCGGTGTCGTGCTGCTCGATGGTGCGACCTATGCCTGGCATGTGGCGACCCACCGGGTGCCGCTGCTGTGGCGGCTGCACGCGGTGCACCACCGCGACCGCACGCTCGATGCCAGCACGGCGCTGCGCTTTCACCCGCTCGATATGGCGGTGATGGTTCCGCTGCGGCTGGCCGAGGTGCGGCTGCTGGGTGTTTCGCCGCGCGCGCTCCGGCTCTATTCGGCGTGGTTCTTCGGCCATGTGCTGTTTCACCATGCCAATATCGGGCTGAAGTTCGACCGCGCGCTATCATGGGTGGTGACCACGCCCGGCATGCACGACATCCACCACCGCGCTGATGAGGCCGCGACCGACGCCAATTATTCGAGCGGGCTGAGCCTGTGGGACCGGCTGTTCGGCACTTTTTCAGCCCGCCGGCCGGCGGTGCCGATCGGCGTGCCGGGCGGGGCCGCGCTGCCGGCCCCGGGGCTGGCGGATTCGCTGGCGCTGCCTTTTGCTGCGGCCCCACTTGCTAGCCGGGCCGGAAGCAGCGAGGACTGAGCAAGAAGGCTTGAGGGGGCGGACAACGCCGATGAAGATTGCTGAAGCCGCACCCGAGCTATCGTGGCGCAAGCCATGGTGGCGGCAGCTGTATATGCAGGTGCTGGTGGCCATTTTGGCAGGCGGGCTCATCGGCCATTTCGCGCCCGAGGCCGGGGTGGCGCTGAAGCCGCTGGGCGACGCTTTCATCAAGCTGGTGCGGATGGTGGTGCCACCGGTGGTGTTCCTGACCATCGTTACCGGCATTGCCGGGCTGGCCGGGCTGGGCGGGCTGGGCCGGGTGGCGGCTCGCACCTTCGGCTATTTCCTTGCGGTCTCCACGCTGGCGCTCATCATCGGGATGGTGGTTGCCAATGTGGTGCGGCCGGGCGCCGGGCTGCATATCGATCCTGCCACTCTCGATCCGGCAGCGGTGGCGAATTATGTGAAGGCTGCCGGCGAGACCAGCATTGCCGGCTTCCTGTCCGACATCATCCCTGAAAGTTTTGTGGGCGCCTTTGCCAGTGGCAACCTGCTGCAGCTGCTGTTCCTCGCCATAAGCATGGGCGCGGCGCTGGCACTGGTGGGCGCGCCGGCCAAGCCGCTGTTGGGCTGGCTGGAGGCGGCGCAGGCAGTGGTGTTCCGGCTTGTCGGGCTGTTCATGGCGCTGGCGCCGATTGGGGCCTTTGGCGCTTTTGCTTTCACCATCGGCCGCTTCGGCATCGGCTCCATCGCCAATCTGGCGGCGCTGCTGGCCACTTTCTACCTCACCTCGATCCTGTTCGTGATCCTGGTGCTGGGGTTGATCGCGCGCGCGGCCGGCTTCTCCATCTTCGCGCTGCTCGCCTATCTGCGTGCCGAGCTGCTGCTGGTGCTCGGCACCAGCTCGTCCGAAGCCGCGCTCCCGAGCCTGATGGCGCGGATGGAAGCCGCCGGCTGCCCCAAGCCCATCGTCGGGCTGGTGGTGCCCACCGGCTATTCCTTCAACCTCGATGGCACCAACATCTACATGACACTCGCCGCCCTGTTCATCGCCCAGGCGATGGACATCGAGCTGAGCCTGGGCGAGCAACTGCTGCTGCTTGCCGTCGCCATGCTCAGCTCCAAGGGTGCTGCCGGCGTGACCGGGGCGGGCTTCATCACGCTGGCGGCCACGCTTTCGGTGGTGCCCAGCGTGCCGGTGGCGGGCATGGCGCTGATTTTGGGCATAGACCGGTTCATGTCCGAATGCCGGGCGCTGACCAACTTCACCGGCAACGCCGTTGCCTGCATCGTGATAGCGCGGTGGGAGGGCACGCTCGATGATGTGGCGTTGCGCCGCGCGCTGCGGAGTGATGGGCCAGGCTGAGGGGGCAGGCTGAGGGCGTGCCGGCTACCTACAATCGGGCCTCTTCTGGGCTGGCGCCTCTTGCAAATGCCGAATATGTGATATCGTTACCTTGAAATCTACGCTGATGTGACCCTAGGTTATGCTGCGGAATGTGCCGCTCGCGAGGTAGTGATGCATAGAAATGTCATGTTTTCGGTTTCTTCCGGGCTGTTGGCGCTGGCGCTGCCGGCTTTGTCCCCGGCCCTGGCGCAGGACAAGAAGCAGCCGCGCGGGTCGCAGTTGACCGTCGAGCAGGCAGCAGACCGGGAAGTGTGGATTGACGAACATGCCAGCTGGAACGCCGAGCATATGGCGGCGGCGCGGCGCCTGGAGCAGGTGGCACAGGCGCTCAAACAGCATAACACCGGCTTTGACCTGCACGGCGAGGAGTTGCGCGCTTATGGCACCCCGGCGGCAGGCAACGAGGACCCGGAGAAGGTACGCCCCCGGCTACGAACCGCGCACGAACAAGCCCGGAATGTGCATGACGACCTGATGGATGCGGTCGATGCGCTGACGCGTGTGATGCGCAAGAACCTGGGCAAGAACCAGTCCTTTCCCCCGGCACAGCTTCCCTGAACCTTGCCGGTCAAGCGACCGGTGAAGCTGGCTTGCGGTGGCGGATAAGGCCTTCCTGCACCACGGCGGCAACGAGTGTGCCGGAGCGGGCGTGGACCAGCGCGCGGTTGTGGCCGCGGCCGCCGGCGGCGACCGGGCTGTCACCATCGAACAGCAGCCAGTCGTTCATGTTCGGCGTGGCGTAGAACCAGATGGCGTGATCGAGGCTGGCGATCTGCATGCGCGGGTCGGTCCAGCTGACGGCGTGGGGCAGCAGGCTGATATCGAGCATGGTCATGTCGGAAGCATAGGCAAACAGCGCGCGGGCCAGCGCCGGGTCGATATTTTCGAGCGGCGCGGCAAGCCGGCACCAATCCTGGCTGGCGGGGGGCTGCGCTTCGGGCTTGAACGGATTGACCGGGTTGGCGGGTTTGAACTCGATCGGCCGGTCGCGGTTGAGCCACATCGAGCGGAACGGCTCGGGCGTGCGGTGGGCGTGGCGTTCGGCCAGTTCGGCTTCGCTGGGCAGGCTTTCGGGGGTTGGCGCAGGCGGCATTGGCCGGGCGTGGCTGAGGCCTTCCTCCACCCCTTGAAACGAGGCGGCGAGGTTGAAGATGGGCCGGTCGTTTTGCAGTGCCACCACGCGCCTGGTGGTGAAGCTGCCGCCATCGCGGTCGCGCATCACCTGGTAGCGAATCGGCAGCTTCACATCGCCGGGGCGGATGAAATAGGCGTGCAGCGAATGGCACAGCCGGTCTGCCGGCACGGTGCGCTGGGCAGCCACGAGCGCCTGCGCCACCACTTGCCCGCCATAAACCCGGCCCCAGCCTTCGTTGCGGGTGGCGCCTTCAAACAGATCGGCATCGAGGGTGGTGATATCGAGGAGCGCCAGCAGCCTCTCGACGCTGGCGCGTGCCTTGGTTGCGGGGTCTGCTGCGGGAGCTGTCTGGCTGGTCTGGCTGGTCATCGGCACTGACTAGGGCTTCTTGTGGTCAAGTAAAGTCGGCACCGGCCCGGGGGGCCCCCCCCCCCCCCCCCCCACAACTTCAATAAGAGTGGGGGGGCGGGGGGGGGGGGGGGGGCGGAGGGGGGGATACCAAAGAGACGGAGGGGGGGGGGGCC
>JBBQIP010000160.1:0-5915 GCA_038325045.1 Sphingomonadales bacterium | reverse complement strand
GTGTGCGTGGGCATGCAGCTGCTCGCGGAATCGGGCGATGAGCATGGCGACCACCGGGGGCTGGGCTGGCTGCCCGGCAGCGTGACGCGGCTGAACCCCACGGACCCGGCCTTGAAAGTGCCGCACATGGGCTGGAACCGGGTGGAACCATTGCCGACCAGCAGAATCGAGGGCGGCAGCGCCTATTTTGTGCACAGCTACAAGTTCGAGGCCTCCGAACCATCGGATGTGCGCGCCACCACCACCCACGGGGTGCGGTTTCCCGCCGTGGTGGGCCGGCGCAATGTGACCGGCGTGCAGTTTCACCCCGAAAAGAGCCAGCGCTGGGGGCTGAACTTCCTTGCGCGCTGGCTGGAGGACGGCCGATGGGACTGACAATCTACCCCGCCATCGACCTGAAAGCCGGGCAGGTAGTGCGGCTGGCAGAAGGCGATATGGACCGCGCCACCATCTATGCCGATGACCCCGCCGGCCAGGCGATGCGCTTTGCCGCTGCCGGGGCAAAAGTGCTGCATGTGGTCGATCTGGACGGGGCCTTTGCTGGCGAAAGCCGCAACGGCGATGCCGTGCGCGCGATTGTGGCGGCATTTCCGGGCAAGGTGCAGGTGGGCGGCGGAATTCGCACCCAGGCTCAGGCCGAAGCCTGGCTGGAGGCGGGCGTGTGGCGGGTGGTGATGGGCACCGCAGCCCTTGAAAACCCAGCCCTTGTGCGCGCGCTCGCGGCTGCCCATCCGGGGCGGATCGTGGTGGCAGTGGATGCGCGCGGCGGCATGGTTGCGGTGCGCGGCTGGGCTGACCGATCGGATGTGAGCGTGCTGGAGCTTGGCCAGCGTTTTGAGGATGCCGGCGTTGCCGCCCTGCTGTTCACCGATGTGGGGCGCGACGGGCTTTTGAAGGGCGTGAACCTGGAAGCCACGGCCGAACTGGCAGCGGCGGTTTCGCTGCCGGTGATCGCCAGCGGCGGGGTGGCCGGAATGGCGGACATCGAAGCGCTGCGCGCCGATGGCACCATTGAAGGGGTGATCGTGGGCCGCGCCATTTACGATGGCCGGCTGCGGCTGGAAGACGCGCTGTGACACTCGGGGTACGGGTGATCCCCTGCCTCGATGTGAAGGACGGGCGGATTGTGAAGGGCGTGAACTTCGTGAGCCTGCGCGATGCAGGCGACCCGGTGGAAGCCGCCCGCGCCTATGATGCCGCCGGTGCCGACGAGCTCTGCTTCCTCGATATCGGCGCCAGCCATGAAGGCCGGGGAACCCTCCTCCATATGGTGGAAGCCGTGGCGGATGCCTGCTTCATGCCGCTGACCGTGGGCGGCGGCGTGCGCAGCGTGGACGATGCCCGCGCGCTGCTGCTGGCCGGCGCCGACAAGGTGGCGGTGAACAGCGCCGCCGTGGCACGGCCCGCGCTCATTGGCGAGCTGGCAGCGCGCTTCGGTGAGCAATGCGTGGTGGTGGCAATCGATGCCAAGCAAGTGGCACCCGGCCGCTGGCAGGTGTTCACCCACGGCGGCCGCACCGCTACCGGCGTGGATGCACTCGCCTATGCCAGACAGGCGGTACAGCTGGGCGCCGGCGAAATCCTGCTCACCTCCATGGACCGGGACGGCACACGGAACGGCTATGACCTGGCCCTCACCCGCACGATCGCCGATGCCGTGCCGGTACCGGTTGTCGCCAGCGGCGGCGTGGGCGGCCTCGAACATCTTGTCGACGGCGTGAAACAAGGCCATGCCAGCGCCGTGCTCGCAGCCTCCATCTTCCACTTCGGCGAAGCCAGCATCGCCGACGCAAAGGCCGCGCTCGCAGGCGCCGGCCTGCAGGTGAGGAAAATCTGATGGCAGACGTGTTCACCCGGCTCGAAGCGCGCATCCAACTCAACCGCCACGCCGACCCCGCCACCAGCTATGTCGCCCGCCTGACCAGCAAAGGCCGCGCGAAAATCGCCCAGAAACTGGGCGAAGAAGCGGTGGAAACGGTAATCGCCGCCATGGGCGACAACCGCAGCGAACTCGTGGCCGAATCCGCCGACCTGATGTTCCACCTGTGCCTGCTGCTCGCCGACGCCGGGCTGACCCTCGACGATGTACGCACCGAACTGGAACGCCGCGAAGGGATTTCCGGAGTGGATGAAAAGGCCGGGCGGAAGGTTTAGGGGTTTTGCCTCCGGCGGCGTTTTTATGCCTCCGGCGGCTGGGGCCTTAGGCCCCAGACCCCATTTTTGGGGTTCGGGTTTTATACGCAGGACGTACCGGGCGCCGCAGGCAATTTATTCCATCGCGCAAGACCGACCCATGCTTTTGAGCGCCCAATAATAATTTGGGGTCTGGGGCCTAAGGCCCCAGCCGCCGGAGGCAAAAAAAAGACCGCCGGAGGCTGCTTCCTAAAACGGCTTCAAGATAACCAGTAGCACAATGGCAATCGTCGCCAGCGAGGGGATCTCGTTCGCCAGACGGAGGGTTTTCTCCGCGTAGGGCCGTTCGCCGCGTTCGAATTTGCGGGTAGTGGCGAGCATCCAGCCGTGGAAGCCGGAGAGGGCGAGCACCAGGGCGATTTTGGCGTGGAGCCAGCCGTTGCCGGCGAAGCCGAGGTGGAGGGAGAGCATGAGGCCGAGGACCCAGACGGTGAGGAGGCCGGGGTTGAGGATGATGCGTTTGAGGCGGTGGCAGCGGGTGGCCCACAGGGTGTTTTCGGCTTCGGAGGCGGATGCCATCCAGTAGACGAGGAAGCGTGGGAGCATGAAGAGGCCGGCCATCCAGAAGATGACGAAGATGATGTGGAGGGCTTTTACCAGCGGGTAATAGCTGCCGAGCCAGCCTGTCATAGGGGTGCGCGGACCATGGCGACGAGCGCTTCCACGTTGGCGATGGGGGTGTGCTGGCCGATGCCGTGGCCGAGGTTGAAGATGTGCGGGCGGCTGGCGAAGGCGGTGCGGATGCGGCGGACGGCGGTGGCCATGGCATCGCCGCCGGCCATGAGCACCAGCGGATCGAGATTGCCCTGGACCGGCATGTTTTTGGGGAGCGTGGTATTGGCCCAGTCGGGATCGAGGGTTTCATCGAGGCCGATGGCATCGACGCCGGTTTCGCGCGCATAGGCGGCGAGTTTGGCGCCGGCGCCTTTGGGGAAGCCGATGAGCGGCACTTCGGGGTGGAGCGCCTTCAGCTGGCTGACAATGCTGGCGGTGGGGGCGATGACCCAGCGTTCGAATTGGGCGGGAGACAGACTGCCGGCCCAGCTGTCGAACAGCTGCAGAGCCTGGGCGCCGGCGCGGATCTGGCCGGAGAGATAGGTGACGGTGGCGCGAACGATAGCATCGATGAGCGCCTGAAAGGCTTGCGGGTCCTGATAGGCCAGTGTGCGGGCATCGGCCTGGTCCTTGGAGCCATGGCCGGCGACCATATAGGTGGCGATGGTCCAGGGGCTGCCGGCAAAGCCGAGCATGGTGACAGACGGGTCGATGCGGCTGCGGACCTTGGCGACGGTTTCGTAGATCTTGTCGAAATAGCCGGGTGCGGGGGTTAGGGCGGAAAAATCTGCATCAGCGAGCGGCGGCGCGAGGGCGGGGCCTTCACCGGCGCCGAAGCTGAGCTGCTGGCCCATGGCATGGGGCACGATGAGAATGTCGGAAAACAGGATGGCGCCGTCCATCTTGAAGCGGCGGAGCGGCTGGATGGTGATTTCGCAGGCCGCCTCGCTATCATAGACCAGTGCCAGAAAGCCGCCCTTTTCGGCCCGCAGTTCGCGATATTCGGGCAAATAGCGGCCGGCCTGGCGCATGAGCCAGAGCGGTGGCTCGCTCATATGGGCGCCGTTGAGGACGGCGAGGAGGGGCGGCATGGTGGGAGCGGAAGTCATGGCGTGTCTCTCCGCAAGCTGGCGGCAACGGTCAAGCCCTGCCCAACAAACAAGAAGAGTCTTGAATCCGGTTGTTGTGGCTGTGCCGGGGATTGCGGGGATAAGATTCTGCGCGCCCGGTCGTGCACCCGGGCGGTGTGGCCAAGCGGTTGGCAAGTGGCGAGTCGGCGGTTTCATCACCGTTTTTCACCAACCGGCGCCTCAAACGATCCTCAGGGGGACGGCTTGGCGGTTTTGCGATGTGCTGCGCCGGGCTGGCGGGAACGGGGTTGGTTGACGCCGGAGCCAAGGTGGTTATTCACAGGCTTGTTCCGGGGGTAAATTCGCACATGAACGTCAGCCAGACCCGGTTGCACCTGCACCTGGTAAGCGATTCCACCGGCGAAACGCTGGAGATGGTGGCGAAAGCCGGCCTTGCCCGATTCGAGGGTGCGGAGGCCATTAAGCATTTCTGGCCGATGGTGCGCTCCGAAGGCCATCTCGACCGGGTGTTGGAGGAGATTGTGCGGCGGCCGGGGCTGGTGATCTATACGCTGGTCAATGGCCGGGTGCGCGACCGGCTGGAAAGCCGCTGCGCCAGCCTGAGGCTGCCGATGGTGAGCCCGCTCGATCCTATCGTGGACGCGCTATCCGGCCTGCTGGGGCAGACGGCGACCAGCCAGCCGGGGCGCCAGCACATCATGGACAGCGCCTATTTTCAGCGGGTGGATGCGATAAATTACACCATGGTGCACGATGACGGTGCCGGCGCCGATGATTGGGAGGAGGCCGATATCGTGCTCGCAGGCGTGTCGCGCACCTCCAAGACCCCGACCTCCATCTATCTTGCCAACCGCGGCTACAAGACCGCCAACATACCCATCGTGCCGGTATCACCGCCGCCGCCGCAGCTGTTCAAGCTGGTGAAGCCGCTGGTGGTGGGGCTGACCACCGCGTCCGAACGGCTGATGATGGTGCGGCGCAACCGGCTGCTCAGCCTGGGGCAGACCGCCGACACCTCTTATGTGGACCTGGAGCAGATCGAGGCGGAAACCGCCTATGCGCGCCGGCTGTTTGCCGACCATGACATGCCGGTGATCGATGTGACCCGCCGCTCGATCGAGGAAACCGCCGCCGCCATCATCAACCTTGTACAGGCCCGCGCCGACGCCGGCGCCCGCGAGAATGGCGCGCCGTGAAGCTGATACTGGCCAGCCAGAGCGCCGCCCGCTGCGCCATGCTGGAAGCCGCCGGTGTGGCCTTTGAGGTGCTGCCAGCCCATGTGGACGAAGACGGCGTGACCGAAGCTCTGCTCGCCGAACGCGCCGGGCCGGAGCGGATAGCCGACGCGCTTGCCGAACTGAAAGCGGTAAAACTCTCCCGCGCCCACCCCCAGGCGCTGGTGATCGGCGCCGATACCGTGGTGCAGCTGGCCGACGGCACGCTCATCGCCAAAGCCGAAACCCGCGCACGCGCCGAAACCCAGCTCCGCGCGCTCTCGGGCACCACCCACAAGCTGGTCTCCGCCGCCGTAATCGCCCAAGGCGGCACCGCCGTGTGGCGCGCCAACAGCACCGCGCGGCTGACCATGCGGCCGCTCTCCGACGCCTTCATTGCGGACTATCTCGACCGCGAAGGCGACGCCGTGCTCGGCTGCGTGGGCTGCTACCGCAGCGAAGGGCTGGGCGCCCAGCTGTTCACCGCGATCGAAGGCGACCATTACACCATCCTCGGGCTGCCGCTGCTGGCATTGCTCGATTATCTGCGGATGCGGGGGGTGTTGCTGTCTTGAGCGGTGTTTTTGCCTCCGGCAGCTGCTTTTATGCCTCCGGCAGCTGGGGCCTGAGGCCCCAGGCCCCCGATCTGTTTAGATAAGATATCGTAATGAATAGGGGCGTGAGTTGGCGCCCTCCGGTTGGAGGGGGATTTCAGCATGGGCGAAGACGTTGAAGTAGCGCAGACCCACCACGGGGCTCTGGATGGCCGGCAGGAGGCTGCGCACGTGCTGGTCGAAGGCCAGCTTGGAGTAGCCGTAGACGTTCAGGGGCGCCTCGTTCTTCGGCACCGGCTCGAAGTCCG
>JBBQIP010000159.1:0-5917 GCA_038325045.1 Sphingomonadales bacterium | reverse complement strand
CGTACACGTGAACCCGGGCCACGGTAGTGGTTCTGGGGAGACGGTATGAACTTTGATTTTTCCGATGACGCGAAGGCGCTCGGGGCTGAGGCCGAGAAGCTGCTGGCGGCGCGGGCCGGCCCGGCGCGGGCGCGGGCCGCGATGGCCGACGGCGCTTCCGACCATGACGCCGCGCTTTGGGCGGAGCTGGTGGCGCTGGGCTGGACGGCGGCACGGGTGCCGGAAGCGCATGGCGGGCTGGGGATGAGTGCCGAGGAGAGCGCGCTGATGGCCGAGGCGGCCGGGCGCCAGCTGGCCTGTGTGCCGCTGGTGGCCAGCCTGTTGGCCACCGAGGCGTTGCTGGTGGCGGGGAGCGAGGCGCAGCAGGCGCGGCTGCTGCCGGGGATGGCCGATGGGCGTTTGCTGGCGGTATGTGCCTGGGATGAACCGGGCGGGGTTACGCCGGCGAGTGTGCGGACTGTTGCCCGGAATGGCCGGCTGACGGGGGTGAAGGCGCCGGTTGCTGATTTGGGGGCGGCGGGGCTGGTGATTGTGGCGGCTGCTGGGGCTGATGGGCCTTCGCTTTGGCTGGTGGAGACCGCGAACGCGGGGCGCGAGCCGGTGGAGACGCTCGATCTGGTGCGGCGGCACTTCCGGCTGGTGCTGGACGATGTGCCGGCCGAGCCGCTGGGCGGGGCGGAGGCGTATGAGGCGTGGCTGGACCGGGCGGCGGTTTTGACCGCGTTTGAGGCCATGGGCGGGGCGGCGGCAGCGATGGCGATGAGCATCGATTATGCGAAAACCCGGGTGGCGTTTGGCCAGACGATCGGGCGCTATCAGGCGGTGAAGCACAAATGTGCGGACATGTTCATAAAGCTGGAGCTGGCACGGGCGCACGCGCTGCACGGGCTGGCGATGTTCGAGGGTGGGCCTGAGATGCGGCAGGCGGCGAGTGCGGCGCGGCTGGCGAGCATGGAGGCGCTGTCTTTTGCCGCCGAGGAGAATGTGCAGCTGCACGGCGGGATCGGCTTTACCTGGGAGAGCGACTGCCAGTTTTTCTATCGGCGTGCGCGCACATTGCGCGCCAGCCTTGGTGGGCCGGCCTTCTGGGCGGACCGGCTGGTGCGGGCGCTGGAACAGCGCAACCGGGCTGCTGCCTGAAGATTTGGAGAGAGACGATGGATTTCGACGATACCCCCGATCAGGCTGCCTATAGGGCGGCGGCGCGTGCGTGGCTGGAGGGTGCGGCGGCGGAATATCGCACACCCCCGGCGCGTGCCTATGGCTTTGACGAGCTGATCCTGCGTTCGCGGGCGTGGCAGCGGGCGAAGTTCGAGGCGGGTTATGCCGGCATCACCTGGCCGCGTGCCATGGGTGGGCAGGGGCTGGGGCCGATGCAGCAGATCATCTTCACGCAGGAGGAAGGGCGTTTTCACCCGCCGGTGGGGCTATACCAGATTGGGCTGGGCATGTGCATTCCGACCGTGTTCACGCACGGGAGCGCGGCGGTTATCGAGCGCTTTGTCGCAAAGGCGCTGGTGGGCGAGGAAGTGTGGTGTCAGCTGTTTTCCGAACCCGCGGCCGGATCGGACCTTGCCGGTGTTCGCACCCGTGCGGTAAAAGACGGGGATGATTGGGTAATTTCTGGCCAGAAGGTGTGGACGAGTTTTGGCCATGCCTCGGATTATGGCATTGTGGTGTGCCGCACCGACCCGAGCCTGCCCAAGCACAAGGGGCTGACCATGTTCATTGTGGACATGAAGGCGCCCGGTGTGGAGGTGCGCGGGATCAAGCAGATGTCCGGCGGATCGGACTTCAACGAGGTGTTTTTCACCGATGTGCGGGTGAGCGACGGCTGGCGGCTGGGCGCGGAAGGCGACGGCTGGAAGGTGGCGCTTACCACGCTGATGCACGAGCGGCTGGCAGTGGGCGGCAAGCCGCAGCACGCGCCGGGCTTTGCCACGCTGATGAAGCTGGCGGCACAGCACGACGCCGGCGACGCCGCCGATGTGCGCCAGCGGATTGCGGCGACCTATGTGGCGGACGAAGGCATAAAGCTGACCCAGATGCGCGCGCTTTCCGCCCTTTCCAAAGGCCAGATGCCGGGGCCGGAACAATCCATCGCCAAGGTGGTGGTGGCCAAGACCATGCAGGACATGGCGAGCTTTGCGCTCGACCTGGCAGGCGGCGACGGCTTTACCACCGGCGGGCAGGACGAGGACATCAACCGGTTGCAGCAGAGCTATATGTGGTCTGCCGGCCTGCGGATTGCGGGGGGCACCGACGAGATTTTGCGGAATATCATCGCCGAGCGGGTGCTGGGGCTGCCGGGCGATCTGCGGCCCGACAAGGACCGGCCTTTCAACGCGAGCTAGGCGGCGGAAACCACGGCCACAAAGCATCTGCTTTGCGGCTATTGGCGGAAGCAGTTTTGATCTGGTAGTAAAGTTCGTAAGAAAAATAGTCATGAGGCGGAATGGCGCCATGACCATTTTTCCTTACAAACGATAAATGCTCTCTAAAAATCCAGTCTATATTCAAAGAAAATTCGGAAGAAACTCCTATATATCTCCACAAAATAGTAAATATCTTCGAAAAAATTAATAATTATTACGATAATTCTATGTATATTTGATCAACATAGCCATTGAAGCTGGTCAGTATCCTAAGGTTCTTTGCAAATATAAGTGATCTGATTGCCAGTCAGACGCGGCTAATTCAGCTCCAATTCTATTATTAGCGAGAGAAGCTAAGCCTTTTAATGTTAAGTTCATTCTTTCGAACCTTTTTTCAGAGCTAGGTACGCCCCATAAATTCATGTATTCTATATTATTTAGCGGCGGAAGTTGACTTTCAAAAATAGCCAAGAGGAGTGAGCGGCGCTCCGCCGGCTCTAATCCTTTTGATTTTCCTACGTGGTAGCCCAAAAGCGATAACATACCCGTTGTCGGCCATTCGCTAATCGGAATTCTGCCGAGCCCCTCCTGCCCAAGAGACTGAAATTCTTTTGAACTATATCCCCAAATTCCCGATGTTCCAGCAGGCGTGCTTCGGCGCCTTTTCCATTCTTGTTCAATTTTATTGATAGATTGATTGATTTCTTTTAGTTTCGTATCTTCATCTGTGGATTCCAATTTTACAAAATTCCGGGATGCGACAAGACCCCTCCACCTTTGACGAAGCGAAGTTTCATGTTCGTTTTCGATTTTGGTTGAAGGGTTTGCTTCTTTTGGAAGTGCGCCAGACGTCAACTCGCGTCGCAATCGAACGGCCGCCAGCGACGAGCAATAGGAAAGCTCGGTTAGCACGTTTAGCCACTCGGTAATTCCAAGGGCTGCGTAGGCCCGCAGTTCCTTGGTAGCAAAGCCTCTAAGGCTGCGTTTTTCGCCGCTCCGGAGTTTGTCGAAATTCATTGTCGGTCTCCTTGATCGTGCAGCTGGCCGGAAGGTCGGTCTCAGCTCCCTTAATAGTCCCACACCGCTCCTGCGCGGGTGACGCGTCGTGCGCGCACGCGACGCCTCCGCGCGCGAGGACCAGCTCTATGCCGTTGTACAATAACACTAAATTTCTGAAAAATGATGGCGGTTTGTGGTTATGGCGGACTGGCCAATCCAAAACAGGTGCATTGGCCAGTGAGAGCGTGTTTCTGAACACAACTCGGGCACGCCCAAGAGGAAAAAGCGCTAAGGCTGGACGGCGCGGTTAGGTGCGGCAAGATCATCACAATTGCCCCCCTTGATTGTTGGTCTCATCGGGGCGACATTCTCATAGCAAGCCGAGCCCGTAGGGGCCGTTCTTTGGGGAAGGATCGGTCGCCGTAGGGACGGCCAAATCCAGTCGCGGTGGCAACATCGCGGCGCAAGCCGGAGACCGGGATGCCCGCTTTTACCCGCGAACTTGAAAAGACCCTGCACAACGCGCTCGCCGAGGCGAGCCGGCGGACGCATGAATATGCGACGCTGGAGCATCTGTTGCTGGCGCTGACCAGCGACACCCATGGGCTGGCGGTGCTGAACGCCTGCAACGTGGATGTGGAGGAGCTGGGCCAGCAGCTTTCCACCTATCTGGACAATGAGCTTTCGGCGCTGAAGGCCGATGCGAGCGTGGACCCCTCCCCCACCGCCGGTTTCCAGCGGGTGGTGCAGCGCGCCATATTGCATGTGCAGAGCTCGGGCCGCGACGAGGTGACCGGGGCCAATGTGCTGGTGGCGCTGTTCTCCGAACGCGAGAGCCATGCGGTTTTCTATCTGCAGCAGCAGGACATGAGCCGGCTGGATGCTGTGAGCTTCATCAGCCATGGCATTGCCAAATCCGGGAGCGGCGAGGCGCGCGCGCCCAAGGGTTCGGCCGACAAGGACGAGGCCGAGGCGGACAAGCCCAAGGCGCGCGAAAAGGCTGAAAAGGGCGGGGAATCCGCGCTGAAGCAATTTACCGTGAACCTGAATGAGAAGGCCAAGACCGGCAAGATCGACCCGCTGATCGGCCGCACGGCCGAGGTGGACCGCACCATCCAGATTCTCTGCCGGCGCTCCAAGAACAACCCGCTTTATGTGGGCGACCCGGGCGTGGGCAAAACCGCGATTGCCGAAGGGCTGGCGCGCAAGATAATCGAAGGGGCGGTGCCCGATGTGCTGAAGCCGGCGGTTATCTATTCGCTCGACATGGGCGCGCTGCTGGCTGGCACCCGCTACCGCGGCGACTTTGAGGAGCGGCTGAAGAATGTGGTGAACGCGCTGGAAAAGCTGCCGCATGCGGTGCTGTTCATCGACGAGATCCACACCGTGATCGGCGCCGGGGCGACCTCCGGCGGCGCGATGGATGCGTCCAACCTCTTGAAGCCGGCGCTGTCTTCAGGGGCCATCCGGTGCATCGGATCGACCACCTACAAGGAGTTCCGCAACCATTTCGAGAAGGACCGGGCGCTGCTGCGGCGGTTCCAGAAGATTGATGTGAACGAGCCCAGCGTGGAGGATTCGATCAAGATTCTGATGGGGCTGCGGCCATCCTATGAGGAGCACCACAAGCTGAAGTACACGCCCGATGCCATCAAGGCGGCGGTCGAGCTTTCGGCGCGCTACATCAACGACCGCAAGCTGCCCGACAAGGCGATCGACGTGATCGACGAAACCGGGGCCAGCCAGATGCTGCTGCCCGAAAGCCGGCGCCGCAAGATCATCGGCGTGAAGGAAGTGGAGGCGGTGATCGCCACCATGGCGCGCATTCCGCCCAAGAGCGTATCGACCGACGACACCAAGGCATTGGCGACGCTCGAAAGCGACCTGAAGCGGGTGGTTTTTGGCCAGGACAAGGCGGTGGAGCAGCTGGCCAGCGCCATCAAGCTGGCCCGAGCCGGCCTGCGCGAGCCCGACAAGCCGATTGGCAGCTACCTGTTTTCCGGCCCCACAGGCGTTGGCAAGACCGAGGTGGCGCGCCAGCTGGCGAGCATCATGGGCATTCCGCTCACCCGCTTCGACATGAGCGAATATATGGAGCGGCACAGCGTGTCCCGCCTCATCGGCGCGCCGCCGGGATATGTGGGCTTTGACCAGGGCGGGCTGCTCACTGATGCCGTGGACCAGCAGCCACATTCGGTGCTGTTATTGGACGAGATCGAGAAGGCGCACCCGGACCTGTACAACATCCTGCTGCAGGTGATGGACAACGGCAAGCTGACCGACCACCATGGCAAGACGGTCGATTTCCGCAACACCATCCTGATCATGACCACCAATGCCGGCGCCGCCGACATGGCGCGCGAAGGCGTGGGCTTCGGATCGGTGGAACGCACCGGCGAGGATGAGGAAGCGATCAAGCGGATGTTCACGCCGGAATTCCGCAACCGGCTGGATGCGACGATCGCCTTTGATTACCTGCCGCCAGAAGTGGTGGCGCGCGTGATCGACAAGTTCGTGCTCCAGCTTGAACTGCAGCTGGCCGA
>JBBQIP010000158.1:0-5937 GCA_038325045.1 Sphingomonadales bacterium | reverse complement strand
ATCGACCATATGGAAACGCTCGGCGACACCGCAGGCGCCGCGCAGATCCGCCGGGTGCGCGGGTGGTGAGGCTCGCGGTATTCGATTGCGATGGCACGCTTATCGACAGCCAGCGCAACATCATCCGCGCCATGGCGGACTGTTTTGCCCGCGCCGGGCTGGCGCCGCCCGATGACCAGGCCACAAGGCGGGTGGTGGGGCTGAGCCTGGTGGAGGCGATGGAGGTGCTGCTGCCGGATGCCGAGCCGGCGCTGCAGGTGCGGCTGGCGGCCGATTACAGGACCGCCTTCCATCGGCTGCGCGCCGACCGCAAGCTGGAGGCCGAGCCGATGTATGACGGGATAAAGCCGCTGCTGGAGGCGCTGCACGAAGATGGCTGGCGGCTGGCGGTGGCCACCGGCAAGAGCGACCGGGGGCTGGCGATGACGCTTGACCACCATGGCATCGCCGGACTGTTCACCAGCCTGCAGACAGCGGACCGCCACCCGTCCAAGCCCCACCCCTCCATGTTGCAGGCAGCGCTGGCGGAGGCCGGGGCGGCCGTGGGCGAAAGCGTGATAATCGGCGACACCATTTTCGATGTCGCCATGGGCGGCCGTGCCGGCGTAAGGGCTGTGGGGGTGGACTGGGGCTATCATGAAGCGGCCGAGCTGGTGGCCGCAGGTGCGGTGGGCGTGGCCCGCGACAGCGAGCACCTTTGGCGGCTGCTGCATGGCTGAGCGAAAAACCAGGCGCCGCAAGCCCGACCTGAAGCTGGTGGGCGCGCCCGAGCCGCCGGACCGGCCGATCCTGCCGCTGCGCGATGCCCGGCGGCGCTACCTGCTGTATGTGGCGGTGAAGCTGCTGGGGCTGGCGGCGCTGTTTGGCGGGGTGTTTCTGGGCAAGGACGGGCTTAACTGGCCGGCCGGCCTGCTGTTGGTTGCAGGGGCGATTTCGCTGTTCATCCGGCCGGCAGCACTTGGGCTGGCCAGCAAGCGATGAAGCGCTTCTGGCGCGAAGTGCAGCTGACCGGCAACGGGCCCTGGGGCGTGGCGCTGGACGGCAAGCCGGTGCGGACCCCGGCGCGGGCGCTGCTGGCGCTGCCGGGCGCAGGGCTGGCAGCGGCGGTGGCGGCGGAATGGGACGCGGTGGCAGACCGGATCGACCCCGCAGCCATGCCTTTGACCGGGCTTGCCAATGCGGCGACCGACCTGATTGCCGCCGACCCGGCCGGCCATGCGGGGCGGCTGGCGGCCTATGCCGCTTCCGATCTGCTCTGCTACCGCGCCGAGGGGCCGGAGGCGCTGGTGGCGCGGCAGGCGGCGGCGTTTGAACCGGTGCTGGGCTGGGCGGAGGCCGAGCTTGGCATATCGATGGTGGTGACCGCCGGGCTGATGCCGGTGGCGCAGGCGCAGGCCAGCCTGGATGCGGTGCATGCCCGTCTGCTGGCGCACGGGCCGTTTGCGCTGGCGGCGCTGGCGCAGCTGGTGCCGATTTCAGGCTCGGCATTGCTGGCGCTGGCGCTGGCGGCGGGCGCGCTGGATGTGGATGCGGCCTGGACGGCTGCCACGCTGGATGAAGCCTGGTCTGCCGAAAATTGGGGAGAGGATGCAGACGCCGCCGCCGCACTGGCGGCGCGCGAGGCGGCTTTCAGGGCAGCACACCGCTTTCTGGAGCTGGTGCAGACGGATGACAGGGCCGATGCCAGCCGCTAGGCGGTAAGGCGTAAATGGGAGCGATTGCATGCAGAAAATGCTGGCGGAACTTGAGCAGCGGCGGGCGGCAGCCCGGCTTGGCGGCGGCGAGAAGCGGATTGCCGCCCAGCACGCCAAGGGCCGGCTGACCGCGCGCGAGCGGCTGGACATATTGCTCGATGCCGGCTCTTTCGAGGAGCTGGACATGTATGTGGAGCATAATTGCACCGATTTCGGGATGGACGAAAACCATATTCCCGGCGACGGGGTGGTGACCGGATCGGGCACCATCAATGGCCGGCTGGTGTTCGTGTTCAGCCAGGATTTTACCGTTTTCGGCGGCTCGCTTTCGGAGCGTCATGCCCAGAAGATCTGCAAGATCATGGATATGGCGATGAAGCTGGGGGCGCCGGTGATTGGCCTGAACGATTCGGGCGGCGCCCGGATTCAGGAGGGCGTGGCCAGCCTGGGCGGCTATGCCGAAGTATTCCAGCGCAATGTGCTCGCCTCGGGCGTGGTGCCGCAGCTCAGCCTCATCATGGGGCCGTGCGCGGGCGGTGCGGTCTATTCACCGGCGATGACCGACTTCATCTTCATGGTGAAGGATTCGAGCTATATGTTCGTGACCGGGCCGGACGTGGTGAAGACGGTGACCAACGAGGTGGTGACCCAGGAGGAACTGGGGGGTGCAGTGACCCACACCACCAAATCCGGCGTGGCCGACCTGGCCATGGAAGATGATGTGGATGCGCTGCTGCGGGCGCGCGATTTCTTCGATTTTCTGCCGCTCAACAACCAGAGCGGGGTGCCCGAGCGGCCGTGCCATGATGCGCCCGACCGGCTGATCGAAAGCCTGGATACGCTGGTGCCGGCATCGGCCAACCGGCCCTATGACATGCACGAGCTGATAGCTGCCGTCGCGGACGACGGCGAGTTCTTCGAGCTGCAACCGGCGCATGCGGGCAACATCATTACCGGCTTTGCGCGCATTGAGGGGCGCTCGGTGGGGGTGGTGGCCAACCAGCCGATGGTGCTGGCGGGCTGCCTCGATATTGCGGCGAGCAAGAAGGCGGCGCGGTTCGTGCGCTTTTGCGACGCCTTTTCGATTCCGATTGTCACCTTTGTGGATGTGCCGGGGTTTTTGCCCGGCGTGGCGCAGGAGCATAACGGCATCATCAAGAACGGCGCCAAGCTGCTGTTTGCCTATGCGGAGGCGACCGTGCCCAAGATTACCGTCATCACCCGCAAGGCTTACGGCGGGGCTTATGACGTGATGGCATCCAAGCACCTTCGCGGCGATTTGAACTATGCCTGGCCGAGCGCGGAAATTGCGGTGATGGGCGCCAAGGGGGCGGTGGAGATCATCTTCCGGGGCCGCACGCCCGAGGAGATCGCCGAGCGGACGGCGGAATATGAAGCGCGCTTTGCCAACCCGTTCGTGGCGGCCTCCAAAGGGTTTATCGACGAGGTGATCATGCCACACTCGACCCGGCGGCGGATTGCGCTGGGCCTGCGCAAGCTGCGCAGCAAGCAGCTGACCAACCCGTGGAAGAAGCACGACAACCTGCCGCTCTAGAAGCGCTTGAGGACAGGCATGCCGGACAGCTATTCGATCTGGAAATTCCTGCACATCACCGGTGTGGTGATGCTGATGGGCAATATTACCGTGACCGCGATCTGGAAGTATTTTGCCGATCGTGATGGCCGCGCCGAGGTGCTGGGCTTTGCGCAGAAGCTGGTGACCTATACCGACTGGGCGATGACCTTGTGGGGCGCGGCGCTGACCATGGCAGGCGGCTACGGCATGGCGCTGGCAGCGGAATTTCCGCTGGCGGAAGGCTGGATGCTGTGGAGCCAGATATTGTTCGGCGTGGCCGGGCTGATCTGGCTGGCGGCGATCGTTCCCATTCAGATAGCGCAGGCGCGGCTGGCGCGGGGTTTTGCCGCCGGCAGCGCGGTGCCGGAGGCCTATCGGCGGCTATCGGCGCGCTGGCTGGGCTGGGGGCTGGTATCCACGCTGCCGCTGCTTGGCGCGCTTTGGCTGATGATCGCGCGGCCGGTGTGGGGCGCTGCATGACAGGGCGCGCATGACGGGGGGCGCATGACACGGGGCGCATGACACGGGGCGCATGACACGGGGCGGACAAGGCGGCGCGCTTGCCAGATAGAGGGCCGAATACGGATGGGCTCCACCGGAGTATACGCGGCTTATATGACAGCTATGTGACAAAACGCTTGCGGCGCGGAAAAAATGCGCGCAGCATCATGATGTCAGCTGTGGGAAGCCTGACTTACCCGCAATCTTGCGAAAGCCGGGGAAAGGAGATTCCGAATCCCACAGATGCGCGCTTGTCGTTTCAAGGAGAGGTTGCCATGGTCAAAGTGTTAACGCCAATTGTTGGTGTGATGATGTTGGCAGTCTCCATGCCCGCACTGGCGCAATCCTCGTTCATCGGTGGTGGAGAAGGTGTTCGACAGCGCCTGGACTATGATAGCTCGGCGCTTAACACTGCAGCTGGCCGCCGGGACCTTGACCGCCGGATTTCCATGGCGCTTCGCAATGTGTGCGGCGACGCGGTGACCGGAACCAAGGAAGAAATTGACGCGATCCGCGCCTGCCGCACCGATGCCGAGGCCATGGCGCGCGCCCAGCTGCCGGTCCGCGTGGCGGGCACGCGCGGCTGAGGCTGCCACCCGCTTTGCCGGAGCGGCGCCCCCTGCTGCTCCGGCCGCATCCTTCTTCCACTTGCGCGCTCCCCTGACCGGGCTAATAGGTTCAGGCCATGGCGAAGCGCACCCTTTTCAAGAAAATCCTGATTGCCAATCGTGGCGAGATTGCCTGCCGGGTGATCCGCACCGCGCGGGCGATGGGCATTGCGACCGTGGCGGTTTATTCCGATGCGGATGCAAATGCGCTGCATGTGCGCGAGGCGGATGAGGCGGTGCACATCGGCGCGTCGCCGGCGGCCGAAAGCTATCTGGTGGCGGAAAAGATAATCGCCGCCTGCAAGGCAACCGGCGCCGAGGCGGTGCACCCCGGCTATGGCTTTCTTTCCGAACGCGCCAGCTTTGTGGAGGCGCTTGCCGAGGCTGGCATCGCCTTTATCGGCCCGCCGGCGGCTGCGATTGCGGCGATGGGAGACAAGATAGAGAGCAAGCGCCGGGCGATGGCAGCAGGCGTGAGCGTGGTGCCGGGCTTTGTGGGCGAGATTGAAGACGCCGACCACGCTGCGCGCATTGCAGCCGATATCGGCTATCCGGTGATGATGAAGGCATCGGCCGGCGGCGGCGGCAAGGGCATGCGGCTGGCCTGGAACGAGGCGGAGCTGCGCGAAGGCTATGCGGGCGTGAAGCGCGAGGCGCTGGCAAGCTTTGGCGATGACCGGCTGTTTATCGAGAAGTTCATCGAGCAGCCGCGCCATATCGAAATCCAGCTGATCGGCGACCAACACGGCAATGTGATCTATCTGGGCGAGCGCGATTGCTCCATTCAGCGCCGCCACCAGAAGGTGGTGGAAGAGGCCCCCTCCCCGTTCGTGACGCCCGAAATGCGCGCGAAGATGGGCGAGCAGGCGGTCGCTCTGGCGAAAAACGTGGGCTATTTTTCGGCCGGCACGGTGGAGTTCATCGCCGGCGCTGACCGGGGTTTCTATTTTCTGGAAATGAACACCCGGCTGCAGGTGGAGCATCCCGTCACCGAGTGCATCACCGGGCTGGACCTGGTCGAACTGATGATCCGCGTCGCTGCCGGCGAAGCCCTGCCCTTCACCCAGGAGCAGGTGGAACTGAACGGCCACGCCATCGAAACCCGGGTGTATGCCGAAGATCCGTATCGCGGCTTCCTGCCGTCGACGGGCCGTCTGGTCAAATATCGGCCACCAGAAGCCGAGGACGGCATCCGGGTTGATGACGGCGTGGCTGAAGGCGGTGAAGTCTCGATCTTCTACGATCCGATGATCGCCAAGCTGATCACCTATGGTGAAACCCGCATCGAGGCCATCGACCGCCAGATCGACGCGCTCAACCGGTTCGAAATTCAGGGCCCCGGCCACAATATCGATTTCCTCTCGGCGCTGATGCAGCACGAGCGCTTCCGCGGCGGCAATATCCCCACCAATTTCATCGCCGGGGAATATCCCGACGGATTCCAGGGCGCTCCGGCTTCCGACGAGCTGCTCCGCAATCTGGCTGCCATCGGCGCCTTTGCCGCGACCGCCCATGCCGACCGTGCTCGCCGCGTCGACAACCAGCTTGGCAAGCGGCT
>JBBQIP010000157.1:0-5960 GCA_038325045.1 Sphingomonadales bacterium | reverse complement strand
TGGTCGTTCGCATCAACGATCGCGGGCCGTTTGTGGAAGGACGGATCATCGATCTCTCCCGCCGCTCGGCGCAGCTGCTGGGGGTTGATCGGGTGGGGCTGGCGAAGGTGCGCGTGCGCCGGGTGCCGCCACCGGCCGGAGAGCAGATGGTGCCGGCTCCGGTGATGGCTGCTGCCCAATTACCTGTGGCCCAATTACCTGCTGTCAGGCCAGCTTCTGCGGCGCCGGCAGTTGCCGCGGTGGTGGATGCGCCGGTCACGACCGTGGCGCTTCCGCCCTCGCGGCCTGCTGCCGGCCAGAGCCTGTTCGTGCAGGTGGCCGCGCTGGCGGACCCCGGGCGCATCGCCTGGCTGAAGGGGTTCCTTGCCAGTTTCGGGCCGGTTGTTGCGGCGCCTGCGCCGGGCGGCCTCACCCGCATCCGGCTCGGCCCCTATGCGGATCGCGTTTTGGCCGATGCGGCACTGGCTAGAATCGTCAGCGCTGGTTATTCCGATGCGCGGCTGGTCCGGCCCTAAGCTGCCAACACCCTGTGGAGTCTGCGTTGATGTTCAAATCTTTCCAGTATCTTGCCTGTGCATTCTCGGTTCTTGCCTCAACATCTGTCGTTGCCGCCGATCTCACCACAGGGTTCACCACGCCGGCGCCCTATGCCTATATGCAGGATCTCTCCACCGGCGCTGTCCTATATTCCAAGGCTGCCGATACCCGCATTCCGCCCGCCTCCATGGGCAAGATGATGAGCGTTTATGTCGCCTTCAGCCTGCTCAAGAGCGGCGAGGCCCGGCTGGACCAGACCATTACCGTGCAGCCCGAAACCTGGCGCAAATGGCATAGCCAGGGCTCGACCATGTTCCTCTCGGTAAATGAGCAGGTGAGCGTGGAAAACCTGTTGAACGGCATCGTCACGCTTTCCGGCAACGATGCCTGTGTGGTGCTCGCAGAAGGGCTTGCAGGCTCCGAACAGGCCTATGTGGCGCTCATGAACAAGACCGCTGCCCGGCTCGGCATGAAGGGCTCCAACTTCGCCAACACCAACGGCTGGCCCGACCCCAATGAATATGTGACCCCGCGCGATCTGGCGCTGGTCGCCGCTGCCACGATTCGTGACTTTCCGGAGCTTTACCAGCGCTTTTATGGCCGTCCCAGCTTCACCTGGGGCAAAACGCTCGGCGCCGGTGCCGATATTACCCAGGCCAATCGCAACCCGCTGCTGGGCAAGGTGCGCGGCGCCGATGGCCTAAAGACCGGCCATACCGAAGAAGCCGGCTATGGCTTCACCGGCTCGGCCGAGCAGGATGGCCGCCGGCTGGTGATGGTGGTGGCCGGGCTGGACAGCTTCAACGGCCGGGTTTCCGCCTCGGTCGATTTCATGAATTGGGGCTTTGCCGGCTGGAGCCGGATGCCGCTGCTGAAATCGGGTGGCCGTGCCGGCGTGGCGCCGGTGGGCGGCGGTGAGGAGAGCGAAGTGGCGCTGGTGGCACCGCGCGATCTGTTTGCGGTGGTGCGCAAGGGCAGCGGCACCGCCCCGCAGACCAGCGTGGTGGTGGACAAGCCGGTGATCGCTCCGGTGGCCAAGGGCCAGCGGCTGGCAACACTGGTGGTGAGCGTGCCGGGCCAGCCGGCGCTGCGGCTGCCGCTGGTGGCGGCAACCAACGTGGCGGAAGCCGGTGCGCTGCTCGGCGCCTGGCTCTGGCTGAAGGGCCTGCTGCCCTGGTGAGCGGCCGCTTCATCAGCTTTGAAGGCGGGGAGGGGGCCGGCAAATCCACCCAGGCACACCGGCTTGCCGAAACGCTTGCGGTGGCCGGCCATGATGTGGTGCTCACCCGCGAGCCCGGCGGCACCGAGGGTGCAGAGGCAATCCGCAGCTTGCTGGTATCGGGCGAACCCGGCCGCTGGAATGCCTGGAGCGAGGCCTGTCTGGTCAATGCCGCGCGCTCTGACCATGTGGAAAGGATAATCCGCCCGGCGCTGGCTCGCGGCGCCTGGGTGCTGTGCGACCGGTTCATCGATTCGACCCGTGCTTATCAAGGCGCCGGCAAGGGCATAGCGGATGCGGCATTGCTGGCGCTGCACACCGAGACAACGGGCGGGCTGTGGCCGGACCTGACACTGTTGCTCACGCTCAGCCCGGCCGACGGGCTGGCCCGCGCTGCAAGCAGGACCGACGCCGCTCCCGCTGCTTCGGAGAGCCGGTTCGAGGCCCACACAATCGATTTTCACCGCCGCGCCGCCGCTTTTCTGGCCGGGCTGCCCGAGGCTGAACCCGGCCGCTGCGTCGCCATCGATGCCCATGGCGGCATCGATGCAGTGGCAAACCGCATTCGCGGCGTGATCGACCGCTGGCCCTGGCCTTGAGCGAAGCCGGTTCAGGCGCCGGTGGCCGGCTGATCGGCCATCTGGCCGAGGTCGCGGAGTTCACCCGGGCAGTGGCCAGTGGCCGCGCCCACCATGGCTGGATTCTCGCTGGCAGGCCGGGGCTGGGCAAGGCGCTGTTCGCCCAGGCCGCTGCCAGCTGGTTGCTGGCGGATACACCTGCAGGCGCCGGCTTCGAGGCTGCCGATGGCAGCGAGGCGGCAGCAATGGTCGCGGCCGGAAGCCATCCGGATTTCCGCCGCCTTGAACGCCGGCGGGACGAGAAGGGCAAACAAGCCAGCGTCATCACCGTTGAAGATGTGCGTGAAATGGAAAAGCTGCTCCACAGCACCCCCTCGCTGGGCGGGTGGCGGGTGGTGATCATCGATAGCCTGGATGAGCTCAACCGCAACGCCGCCAACGCGCTTTAGAAAAGCCTTGAGGAGCCGCCGCGGCAAACCTTGTTCCTGCTGGTCTGCCATGCGCCCGGCCGGCTGCTGCCCACGCTGCGTTCACGCTGCCGGCTGCTGCGCTTCCACCCGCTCGATGACCGGATGATGGCAGAGGCGCTCGCGGCCGAGCTGCCTGCGCTGTCGCAGGCCGACCGGGCGGCGCTCATCCGGCTTTCCGGCGGCGTTCCTGGCATGGCAATCGCGCTGGCGGAGCCGGGTATCGCAGCCCTTGAGGGCGAGCTGGCGCAGCTGGTGCAGGCGCCGCCTGCGGAGGCCGCTATTCGCGCCGCAGCGCTCGCCCGCAGCCTTTCGGGCAAGGCTGGTGCAGCCCGGCTGTCGGCGCTTCTGGCCAGGGCGCCGGCGCTGCTTGCCGAGGGGGCCAGAAGCCGGCGCGGCGCAGCGCTTGCCCGCACCATAGATGATTGGCAGGCCGCACAGAGCCTTGCGACCGGCGCCGGCCCGCTGTCGCTCGATCCGCAGACGGTGGCCTATGATCTCGCGTCGCGGCTGGCACGGCTCGGCGGCAATTGAGCCCGTTGCCTTACCCGCCGCTTTGCCGCATTCGCTTGGCCCCATGAACAAGCGCTTTTACCTCACCACCGCCATTGCCTATCCCAATGGCCGCCCGCACATGGGCCATGCCTATGAGGCTATCACCACCGATGTCATTGCCCGCTTCAAGCGGCTGGACGGCCATGAGGTGCGTTTCCTAACCGGAACCGACGAGCATGGGCTGAAAATTGCCCAAGCCGCCACCGCCGCCGGCACCAGCCCGCGCGCCTATGTGGACACCATGTCGGCACCGTTCATGGCGCTGGACCAGCAGCTGGGAATCAGCTTCGACAGGTTCATCCGTACCACAGACGCAGATCACAAGGCGCTGTGCCAGTCGCTCTGGCAGCGGATGGAAGCCAATGGCGACCTGTACCTCGGCACCTATCAGGGCTGGTATTCGGTGCGCGACGAAGCCTATTTCGATGAAGCCGAACTTATCGAAGCGCAGGACAGCGAGGGCCGGACCATCAAGCTCTCGCCAGGCGGCGCGCCGGTGGAATGGACGGTCGAGGAAAGCTGGTTCTTCAGGCTCTCCGCCTATGCCGAAAAGCTGCTGGCGCTCTATGAAAGCCAGCCCGGCTTTGTACAGCCACTCAGCAGATTGAACGAGATGCGCAGCTTTGTTGCCGGCGGTCTGCAAGATCTTTCCATGTCGCGCACCAGCTTTGACTGGGGGGTGCCGGTGCCCGGCTCGCCCGGCCATGTCATGTATGTGTGGGTGGATGCGCTGGCCAATTACCTCACCGGCGCCGGCGGGCTGGAAGGCGAATGGTGGCCGGCCGATCTCCATGTTGTGGGCAAGGATGTGGTGCGCTTCCACGCCGTCTACTGGCCAGCCTTCCTCCTGTCGGCGGGTTTGCCGCTGCCGGGGCAGGTGTTCGGCCACGGCTTTCTGCTCAACCGCGGCGAAAAAATGTCGAAATCGCTCGGAAACGTGGTCGATCCGGCGGAAATGGCCACTCGCTTCGGCGTGGACCGGCTGCGCTGGTTCCTGTGCCGCGAAGTGGCGTTCGGCGAAGACGGCAGCTATTCCGATGAGGCGATAATCGAGCGCACCAACGCCGATCTCGCCAATGGCATCGGCAACCTTGCCCAGCGCGCGCTCTCCATGGTCGCCAAGAACCTGGGTGGCATCATGCCGGAAGCCGCAGGGCAGGGCGATAGAGGGTTGGGGGGCGAGGCGGAAGCCGAACTGCAGCAGCGCTTTGTCGTGCTTACCCAGGCCTGGTTCGCCGCCATGAACGCGCTGCAGCTGCACCGGGCGCTGGAGGCGCTGATGAGCCTCGTCACCGCCGCCAACGGTTATTTCGCCGAAAGCGCGCCCTGGGGGCTGGCCAAGACCGATCCGGCGCGCATGGCCGCCGTGCTGGGCGCGACGCTCGATGCCACCAGACGCATCGTGCTCCTCGCCCAGCCCTTCATCCCACACTCCGCCTCAGCGCTGTTGGACCAGCTGGGCGTGGCGCCAGAAAATAGAGATTTCAACGCCCTCGACAAGACTGTTGATAACGGAACCCAGCTTCCGGCCCCGCAAGGCGTGTTCCCGAGGCTGACGGCGGAGGCCGCCTGATGCTCATCGACAGCCATTGCCACCTCAACTACCCGGGGCTGGTGGAAGATGTGCCCGGCGTGCTGGCCCGGGCGCGCGCTGCCGGTGTCGGCGGCTTCCTCGGCATCTCCACCCGGCGCAGCGAGTGGGACGCGGTTATCGGCCAGGCTGACCGGGAGCCGCAGGTCTGGGCCACCATCGGCATCCACCCGCACGAGGCTGATCATCATCCCGATACCGAGAGCGCGGCGCTTATCGATGCCGCCAGCCATGCGCGCGTTATCGGCATCGGCGAAACCGGGCTCGACTATTATTACGACAAGTCCGACCGCGCCCGGCAGCGGCAGAGTTTCGCGTCCCATATCACCGCCGCACGTGCCACCGGGCTGCCGCTCATCGTCCATACCCGCGATGCGGAGGCTGATACGCTGGAACTCCTGCGGCAGCCGGGGGAAGGGGCGCTTCACGGCGTCATCCACTGCTTCACCGCCAGCCAGGCCTTTGCACAAGCGGCGCTCGATCTCGGCTTCTACATCTCGCTCTCGGGCATCCTCACCTTCAAGAACGCGCAGGCGCTGCAAGATACCGCCCGCACCATCCCCGCCGACAAGCTGCTGGTGGAAACCGATGCACCGTTTCTGGCGCCGGTCCCCATGCGCGGAAAGCCGTGCGAGCCGGCCTTTGTGGCGCACACCGCGCGCTTTCTGGCGCAGCTACGCGGTGTGCCGGAAAATCAAATTGCAGCAGAGACATCGGATAACTTCTTCAGCCTGTTCCGCAAGGCCGAGCGGCCGGGCTGATGCGGCTGACCATTCTTGGTTGCGGCACATCGTCGGGCGTTCCGCGCATCGGCGGCGCCGATGGGCGCGGCGATTGGGGCATGTGCAACCCGAGTGAGCCGCGCAACCGGCGCCGGCGGGTGTCGGTACTGGTCGAGCATGAAGGCGTGGCGCTTCTGGTCGATACCGGGCCGGATCTGCGCATGCAGCTGCTCGATGCCGCCGTCAGCCGGTTGGACGGGGTGTTTCTCACCCATGATCATGCCGATCATG
>JBBQIP010000156.1:0-6072 GCA_038325045.1 Sphingomonadales bacterium | reverse complement strand
CCCCCGTCGTGCGCGAACACGCCGGCATCCCCGCCGACCAGATCATCATGAAAAGCATCGCGCTGGGCTGGCCCGACCACGACTTCCCCGCCAACGCCGTCGTCTCGGAACGCAAGACAGTCGCCGAAGCCAGCAGATTCGACGGCTTCGACGACTAGACCAAACAGCCCGGCTTCAGTGCGCCTCCGCTGGCATGGCTTCGCCGGTTATCGCCCTCATTGCGGACACAGGCTCTCCGTGAGAGAACGCGGGCATGATCGATCCGTGCTGTGGCAATATGCAATTTTTGGGACGCGACCGCTTCGCAGGGATACCGGAAAGCGACTTGCCCGATGCGATCGTGGAAATCGACCGCAAGTCCGGCACCGCATGGGTGCGACCAACTTTCTCTGACGACTTCAACACGCTTATCTATCACTGCCCGTGGTGTGGAGCGCGCATTGGCAAGCACCCCGATGACGAAGGCTTCGCTTGGCCAGATTAGGGGTCCGCTTTCCACCACTTTTCGCCGTTCCGACCCGATTGGATACGAAAGGCAGGTCCCGCCCCAATATTGGACGTTGACGTCCTCAGGATGTTTCAGCTTTATGTGACATGGCCGGTGGATTAAATTCAAAGCGTAAAAAGCGCACGATTGAAGGCGATGTCACGATAGATGGCGTTGCACTCCATTGGAGGCTGACAAGCGAGCCACAGTGGAGCAACAGCGGAGATGGCTACAAAGGCTTGTGCATCTCGGTGGAGGTAGCGGACGAGGCTCGCCGGGAACTGATCCTCGAATACCCTTATCCCACTGACCGCGATGGTCGTCCACTGCCAGTGCCGCAACGCCCGACTGTCAGTCCGAAACTGATAGAGGAAGAGATACGCTTAGCCCTTGAAGCAGGCTGGGACCCTTCGTCTCGTGGAAAAGCGTTTCGCTACAACCCCGCGAATGTCCGCTAGCCACTAGTTGCAGCCGCAAACCGGCGTCAAAACCGGTCGGTCGTGACGCCGCTGTCTGGCCCAGAAAATACAGGGCTTTGGGGGTGGCAGAACCCCGTTTTTCAAAGTCTGCTGTGATCATCGACAGGAACTTCGGTAATATGTTGAAATTGCAGGCACAGGGCGTCGGGGTCGCGCGGGGCATCTTCAACAGAGAACCGCGCTCAATTGCCGGGCAGTACCCGACGCTTTGGGGTCTAGTGTGCTGGGCCGCCGGCCCTGCCCGCCGGAGGCTCTTCCCTGAACAGCAAAGGGGCGGCGCCCTTGCAGGCGCCGCCACTATTCTTGCGCAATCAGCCGCCGGTTCAGGCCACGGGTGCGGCTGGCTCCCCGCCGAAATCGCCCGAGCGACGGCCGGATTTCGGGATGGCCGAGATGCCCGCTGCCGGCCGTGCGACTGGCTGGTTGGTGCCGCCGCGTTCGATGGTTTCGCCGGCCAGCACTTTCTTGATTTCGTCGCCCGAGAGCGTCTCGAACTCGAGGAGCGCACCGGCCAGTGCGTGCAGCTGGTCGATATGGTCGGTGAGCAGCGACTTGGCCCGGTCATAGCCAACGGTCACGATGCTGCGTACTTCGCCGTCGATAAGCTGGGCGGTCTGTTCCGAGATGTTCTGGGTGCGGGTGACCGAATGGCCCAGGAACACTTCTTCCTGGTTATCGGCATATTTCAGCGGCCCCAGCTTGTCCGACATGCCCCATTGGGTGACCATGGAGCGCGCCAGATCGGTGGCGTAGCTGATGTCGGATGAGGCACCCGAGCTTACCTTGTCGTGCCCGAAGATAAGCTCCTCGGCCACGCGCCCGCCCATGGAGACGGCGAGGTTCGCGTACATCTTGTCGCGGTGATAGCTGTACTGGTCCCGCTCCGGCAGGCGCATCACCATGCCGAGTGCGCGGCCGCGCGGGATGATGGTGGCCTTGTGGATGGGATCGGACGCGGCTTCGTGCACGCTGACGATGGCATGGCCGGCCTCGTGATAGGCGGTCATCTTCTTCTCGTCGTCGGTCATCACCATGGTCTTGCGCTCGACACCCATGAGCACCTTGTCCTTGGCGTCTTCAAAGTCCTTCATGCCCACCAGCCGCTTGGAGCGCCGCGCTGCGAGCAGCGCTGCCTCGTTCACCAGATTGGCAAGATCGGCGCCCGAGAAGCCCGGGGTGCCGCGCGCAATGGTGCGGGCGTTCACATCGGGCGCCAGCGGCACCTTTTTCATGTGCACGGTCAAAATCTTCTCGCGGCCCTCGATATCGGGGCGGCCGACAACCACCTGCCGGTCGAACCGGCCGGGGCGCAGCAGGGCGGGATCGAGCACATCGGGCCGGTTGGTGGCGGCGACGATGATGATGCCTTCATTGGCATCGAAACCGTCCATCTCCACCAGCAGCTGGTTGAGCGTCTGCTCGCGCTCGTCGTTGCCGCCGCCGAGCCCGGCACCGCGCGAACGGCCCACCGCGTCGATTTCATCGATGAAGATGATGCAGGGCGCAGACTTCTTGCCCTGCTCGAACATGTCACGGACCCGGCTGGCGCCCACGCCCACGAACATCTCCACAAAGTCCGAGCCCGAGATGCTGAAGAACGGGACATTGGCCTCGCCAGCGATGGCGCGGGCCAGCAGGGTCTTGCCGGTGCCCGGCGGGCCTACCAGCAGCGCACCCTTGGGGATCTTGCCGCCCAGACGGTGGAACCGGCCGGGGTCCTTCAGAAAGTCGACGATTTCCTGGAGTTCTTCGCGCGCTTCATCGATGCCGGCGACATCTTCGAAGGTCACACGGCCTTCCTTCTGCACCAGCAGCTTGGCGCGGGATTTGCCGAAGCCCATGGCACCGCGCCCGGCGCCGTTCTGCATCTGCCGCATGAGCACGATCCAGATGCCGATCATCAGCACGAAAGGCAGCATGTTGAAGAACAGCTGGGCGAGCAGCGAACGGCTTTCCTCGGGCTTGGCATCGAAGCGCACGTTCTTCTCGCGCAGCCGCTGGATGAGCTGCGAATCGCCCGGGTTGTAGGTGCGATATTCCTCGTCGGTCGAGGTCTTGCCCACGATCTCGCTGCCGCGGATTTCCGCCGAGCGGATCGAGCCTTCATCGACCTTGGACAGGAAGTCCGAATAGGCCATTGCGGTGCCGTTTCCGGAGCCGGACGAAGGGCCCTGCATGATGTTGACCACCACCACGAGGCCGAGAAGAATCGCGAACCACAGGCCGAGATTCTTCATCCAGGGGTTGGGCGGGCGCTTGTTGCTGTCTGACATAGAGATTTTCCACACACAGAATCGAACTACCAAGATAGGGTGCCCGCGCAGAACTGCAATCAGCCTGCGCCCAGATGTCTCGCTTTGCCGCGCGCACCGGCCAATTGGGCCTTTTCCTGCACCGCTTTTACGCGCCTGCACCCATCAACGGCGCGGCGGCGCGGGGCTGAAGTGCCAGAGCCGGCCTGCCCCGAGCCTCCCTTCAGAGACCGGACGCGCCTTCACCCCGGCCAGCGTGCCCGGCCGGCCCTGCAATAGCTGGCGCACCAGCCGCGCCACATCGCCGCCCCGCAGCACAGGGGCTTCAAGGGGCGCAGCCGCTGCCACCGCGCGGGCCACCAGCCGCCGCTGCAGCTCGAAAGGCAGGCCGCCGGCATCCAGCCGCACGCCGTTTTCCATCAGCGCCCGGCCTTCCCATGCCCGCTCTGCTGCCCAGTCCAGCGCCGCTTCCACATCGGCCAAATGCGCGGCCGCTGCCGCTATCCCTTCCGCCGGCAGCATGGCTTCCTCGCGCGACAGCAGCGCCCGCATCCGGCTGCGATCGAAACGCTGGTCGCTGTTGGACGGGTCCTGCACCGGCACCAGCCCGGCTGCATTTGCCGCCGCCGCCAGCGCGGCGCGCGGCGCCGCCAGCAACGGCCGCAGCAGCACCAGACCGGGTGCCAGCTGGCGCCGCGCGCGAATGCCGGCCAGCCCGGCGCTGCCGCTGCCCCGCGCCAGCCGCAGCAGCAGCGTCTCGGCCTGGTCTTCCGCGTGATGCGCGGTGAGCAGCACGCCGATTCCGGCCTCCAGACAGGCCTCGCGCAACAGCGCATAGCGCGCCGCCCGCGCCGCTGCGTGCAGATTGGTGCGCGGCTGCGGCCCCGGCCCCGCCAGTATGCGCTGGGGGATGCCGAGCCCAGCGCACTGGCCCGCCACCGTCGCCGCCTCCGCCGCCGATCCGGCGCGCAGCCGGTGATCGACGGTGAGCGCGGTCACCCGGCCGGGAAAGGCGGCTGCGGCCAGCACCAGCAGGCCCATGCTGTCCGGCCCGCCCGAAACCGCCACGGCCAGATGCGCATCCGGCGGCAGCGGCGCCCCCAGCGCCGCATCTACCAGCGCCGCGAGTGTTGCGGGGCTCAGGCCTTGCATTTGGCCTTGGTACGCAGCGCCTTGGCCTCGGCCACCTTGGTGGCCGGTAGCTTGGCGCCATAAACGCTGTCCAGCTCGGCCAGCACCCGGCAGCTCTGCTGGGTATCCTTGATGCCGATCATCGCTTCCGCCAGCCCCAGCAGCGCATCGGCCGCCCGGTCGCTGCGCGGATAGTTGTTATACACTTTCAGATAGGCATCGGCGGCCTCGGCGTGGCGCTTCCTTTCGGCAAAGCTGCGCCCCAGCCAATATTGCGCCTGCGGCAGCCGGGTGGATTTCGGCCAGTCGGTCAGATAGGCGGCCATCGCGGTTTCGGTGCCCGGCCAGTCCTTTGCCAGCGCCAGCGCATAGGCCGCCTGCCACGCGGCAACCGCGGTTGCAGCGCGGGGCGGTGCCGGCGGCGCGGCTGGCTCTGCAACGGGCGGCGCTGTCGCTGGCAGGGCGGTGCTGCCCACCGGCGGCACCACCGATCCCGGCCGGGCGCCCGGCACCACCGCCACCCCGCCAAGCGGAACCTCCGGCACCGCGCCCGCCCCTTCGGCCGGCGGCGGCGCCCCGCCTTCCAGCCGGGTGAGCCGGAACTCCACATCGCCCTGCATCCGGGTCAGCGATGTTTCCATCTGGCGGAGCTTGAACTCATTGGCTTCCACCTGGCCCGTCAGGGTGCGCAGCTGCCGCTCCATCTCGCCCAACCGGGCGGTCAGATCGGTTATCGGGGTGGTTGCGGGCACCCCGTCCGGCGTTGCGGCGGCGGCGGCGGGGGCGGTGATCTCGGGCTCGAAATAGCGGGCGTCTCCGCCCGGGAAAACCTTGCGCTGCACCGCGCGCATCTCCGATTCCAGCCTGTCCACCCGCCGCTCGGTCCGCACCGGATCCACTGTCTGTGCGGCTGACGGCATGGTTTGAAGGCAGAGGCCGCAAAGCACGGCCAGTCTGATGAAACGCATGAATACTCTCCTCAATACGAAATCCGGCTCAACGCTGCGGCGGCAGCCCCGATACAGCAGCAGGCACTGCTGCGGGCTGGGTGGCAGCACGGGCAATCAGATCGGCAGGTGTCAGGCTCACGCTGCGCAGCGTCTCGGCCGCGCCGCCAAGCGCTGGCAGCAGCCGTGCGCCCACCCGCACCTCGAGCGCACCCGCCTTGCCGGTCCATAGCTTCAGCCCCGCCGGTGCCGCCGGCACATCGAAGCGCTGGCCCGGCGCCATTACCGTGCTCAGCACCACCGTGCTGCTCACGGGTTCGAAAATCCGCACCCATACCTCTTCCTTGGCGGTAAGGCTTACCGCGCCGTCGGTGGGCAGCAGGGGCGGCGCCGCAGCGGTACCGGGCAGCAGCACAGCGCCATCAACCGAAAGCGGAGCCGCTGCCGGGGCCATGGTTGGCGCCGCCGCGACCAGCCCGGCCTCGGGACGGTCCGGCAGCGCCGGGTCGAACGCCCCCGCACCCCAGGCCGAAAGCAGCCCCACCACCAGCACCAGCGCGGCAAGGCTGCCCCATACCATCCAGTTTCCCGGCAGCCGCTGCCTGTCCAGCGGCTCAAAGCTGTCCGGCGCCGGGCTGGAGGGCTGCTTGCTGGTCTCGATCTTGAACCGCGCGGCCATCTCGTCCGGGTCCAGCTTCACGGCGCTGGCGAAGCTGCGCACAAAGCCCTGCGCATAGGGCAGCGCCGGCAGATTCTCATGCTCATCGGCCTCGATG
>JBBQIP010000155.1:0-6133 GCA_038325045.1 Sphingomonadales bacterium | reverse complement strand
TGAGGCGCTGGCCCGGATTGCCGATGTGATGCCGCTGGAGCTGGAGGACGAGCTGAGAATCCGCGCCGACCTTGCCATCCAGCCCAAATGGATGCCGGTCGAAGTGGCGCGCAACCTTGATTGGCCGACCTTTGCGGCGCTGAATGTGCAGGTGGCCGATGTGCCGGGGCTGCAGCCGGTGCGCGTGTTCAGCCGCCATTACCCCGACGGGGAGGCATTTGCGCATCTGCTCGGCTATGTGGGCGCGCCCAGCCCGGCGCAATATGAACGCGAACGCGACCCGCTGCTGATCTTCCCCGGCTTTCGCATCGGCAAGGAAGGGATAGAGCGGCACGAGGACCGCAAGCTGCGCGGCCAGCCCGGCGCCACCCGCGAGGAAGTGACCGCGCGCGGCCGGGTGATCCGCGAGCTGGAGCAGACCCCCGACCAGCCCGGCGATACCTTGAAGCTGACCATCGACCGCGACCTGCAAGCCTATGCGGCGCGCCGGCTGGGCGATAACAGCGCCAGCGTGGTGGTGATCGATTGCCTTACCGGCGATGTGCTCACCATGGTCTCGATGCCGGCCTATGATCCCAACATCTTCTCCACACGGGTGCCGACCGCGCTCTGGAAATCATTGCAGGAAAACGACCATGCGCCGCTCCTCAACAAGGCGGCGATGGGCGGCTATCCGCCGGGCAGCACCTTCAAGCTGGTAACCACGCTGGCGGCGCTTGCTGCGGGTATCGAGCCCGACGCCAGTGTGCGCTGCACCGGCCGCTACCCGATGGGAAACAATGTCTGGCACTGCCATTCCAGGCGCGGGCACGGCACCGTGACCATGGCCACAGCGCTCCCCAAAAGCTGCGATGTGTGGTTTTACCAATATGGCCGCGATACCGGGATCGAGCAGATTGCCGCCATGGCGCGGCGGCTGGGGCTGGGCCAGGAATATCCGCTGCCGCTGCCAGGCCAGGCCAGCGGGCTGGTGCCCGACAACGACTGGAAGATGCGCCGCTACGACAAGCCCTGGTCGGTGGCCGAGACGCTCAACTGCTCCATCGGCCAGGGCTATCTCATCGCCAACCCGCTGCAGCTGGCGGTAATGACCGCCCGCGTCGCCTCGGGGCGGGAGGTGATGCCCCGGCTTATCCTGCCGGATGGCGACGCGCCGGCACCGCAGTTTGCCGGGCTGGGTATTCCCGAAGAGCATCTGGCGATCGTCCGGCAGGGGATGTTCGATGTAGTGAATGCCGGCATCGGCACCGCGCGGCGCGCCCGCACCGGGCTGCCGGGTGTAACCGTTTGCGGCAAGACCGGCACCGCCCAGGTGCGCCGGATCAGCAAGGACGAACGCCGGCGCGGGGTGCGCCGCAACGAGGCGCTGCCATGGGAAAGCCGCGACCATGCGCTGTTCGTGGCCTATGCGCCGGCGGAAGCGCCGCGCTATGCGGTGAGCGTGGTGATAGAGCATGGCATTGCCGGCGGCCTCTATGCCGCGCCCATTGCGCGCGATGTGCTCACCTTTCTCTATGACCGGCCGCGCGCCGAGGCAGCGCTTGTTCCCATCGAGCGTGAGATGGCCGCCAAACGCGCGGCGCAGGCCCGCGAGGCCGCTGCCGCCGCCCTCGCCGAGGAGGAAGCGCGGCTGATGCCCGCCTGGCTGCGTGCCGATGCCCCGCCGCCACGGCCGCCGGTCTCCACCGGCGCCGCCCCGCAAGCGCCGCGCGACGTGGAGTGAGCGCGTGCTGAACGGCCCCTGGCTCCGCGAGCTTTCGCGCCTCCCCTGGGGGGTGCTGCTGGTCATCTCCGGGCTGGCTGCCTTTGGCATGGTCATCCTGTATTCCGCCGGTGGCGGTGCGCTGCAGCCCTGGGCGCTCAACCACGGCATCCGCTTTGCGGTGCTTGCCGTGCTCATGCTGGCGGTAGCGCAGGTGCCGCCGGAAATCTGGCTCCGCCATGCCTATAGCATCTACGGCGTGCTGGCGGTGGCGCTGCTGGCGGTGGAGATAAAGGGCCGGGTCGGCGGCGGCAGCCAGCGCTGGCTCGATCTCGGCTTCATGCAGCTGCAGCCTTCGGAGCTGATGAAGATAGGCATCGTGCTCGCGGTCGCCCGCTTCTACCATTATCTGCCGCGCGGCGTCGAAACCCGGCTTGCCACGCTGTTGCCGCCGCTGGCGTTGATAGCGCTGCCCGCCGGGCTGGTGATGCTGCAACCCGACCTCGGCACCGCAACCGCAATCGTGTTCGGCGGGGTCATGGTCATGTTTCTGGCCGGCGTCAGGCTCTGGCTTTTCGGCGGTGCGGTGGTGGCGGCGGTGGCGGCTGCGCCCTTTGCCTGGAGCCTGCTCCACGATTACCAGAAGCGCCGGGTGATGATCTTCCTCGATCCGTCGGTCGATCCGCGCGGTGCGGGCTATCACATCACCCAATCGAAAATCGCGATCGGTTCTGGCGGGCTTTCCGGCAAGGGCTTTCTGGATGGCACCCAGAGCCACCTCGATTATCTGCCCGAGCTGCACACCGATTTCATCTTCGCGACCATGGCGGAAGAATGGGGGTTGTTCGGCGGCCTGTTGATCATGGCGGGCTTTGCGACCCTGCTGCTCTGGGGCGGCACAGTGGCGGTGCGCGCCACCAGCCAGTTCGGGCGGCTCGCCGCCATGGGGCTTACCGCCACGCTGTTCTTCTATGTGGCGATCAACATGATGATGGTGATGGGGCTGGCGCCGGTGGTGGGTATTCCGCTGCCGCTCATCAGCTACGGCGGCTCGGCGATGATGACCGTGCTCATCCTGCTCGGCCTGATCATCGGCATCCACCGGCAGCGGCTGCTGCTGCGCGCCGGATAAGCCGGGTTTTAGCCCAGCTCGCGCATCAGCGTGGCAGGGTCGCCGTCCCAGCGTTCGGCAGCCTTGCGGATAGCACCGAAAAACGCCCGGATGGCCGGCTTGTCCTCCACAATCTCGATCATCCGCCCGGCCGCGGCGGCGGTATCGACATAGGCATAGCGCATATCGCCAAAGCGGCCCTCGGCGGCGGCCGCGAAGCCCTGGCCGGTATAATGGCCGAGCGCGGCATCAAAATCCTCGGCGATGAAAGCGACATGGTGAAAGCCTGTGGTGCCGGTCGCCACGGTGTCGCGAAACGCCGAAGGGCCATCGTCCAGCTGCTGCACCAGCTCGATCTGCGCGCTGCCGGACTGTGCCACCGCGGTCGAGAAACGGGTTTCGCTGGGCTTGCCACGGTACAGCTGACCGGCAACCTTGATATCGCGGTTGATGAGGAACGGGCCGACACCCATCACGGCGTGCCAGTGGCGGATGCCGGCCTCCAGGTCGGGCACCACCCAGGCATATTGGATGATCTCGGGGCGAAACAGGGTCATGGCCCTTCCCTTTCCAGCAGCTTGCGGCCTGCCTCCACCGCGCGGCGCGCGCGCTCCAGCGGCGGCTGACCGGCCTTGCGCGCCGCTGTTTGCGGCACCTCTATATCAACGATGGTGCCGGGGCGCAGCCGCCCGAGCAGGGCCGCGAGCGGAAAGGCGCCGCTGCCCGGCAACCCGCGCTCGCCCACCGCTTCGCGCCAGCGCCCAGTTTCGGCCACTTCCGCCGGCCCGTCGCTCAGCTGCACGAAATCCACCAGATCGGCGATTGCCTCCACCTCCGCCACGCCGCCGCCGCTGCGCACAAGGTGCAGCAGATCGAGCACCACCCGGCCATTGGGCCGCGCCGCGCCGCGCACGATGGCCGCTGCGATTCGCGCATCGCGAACGGCTGAAAAGGCGTTGAACTCCAGCCCCGCATCGATGCCGTGGCGAGCCGCCAGATCGCAAAAGGCCGCAAAGCGCGCAGTCGCGGTTTCCACGTCTGCATCATGGATGTGCACAGTCGCCCGTTTCGCACCGAGTGCGGCGCCGATCGCCAGCCCTGGCTCAAAGTCGGCTGCAGGGGTTTTCCCGTCGAGCGGAAAAACCTCGAGGTTGGAGACACCCACACCCGCGCTCGACAGCGCCGCCTGCACGGCCTGCAACTGCTCGGGCCCCACAAGCGGATACACATGGCGCACGACCTCGGGCACGTGCGTGAACAGGCAGACCGACTGGCAGCCGAGCTGGCCGGCGATTGCGGCCAGCGCTTCGGGCGCCGCATCAAGCACGGTCAATTGGTGCAGCGACAGGTGCGGATGGTCGCGCCACCCGTCAAAAAAAGCATTCATGATTGTTTTTATGGTCATGCGTGCTACACCAAGTCAATCGCTCTTGGGGACTGATGGGATGGATGCCGCCGCAACGCTTCGCGCCAAGGTACAAATGGCCTATGAAGCGGCCCGCACCGCGCCGCCCGAGGGCTTTCCAAAACTCGCCGATATTCCCGGCTCGCGCTATGTGGACCCGGACTTTCTGGCGCTAGAGCGCGAGCAGATGTGGAAATCGGCTTGGCTCTATGCCGGCCACGGCGACCAATGCCCCAACCCCGGCAGCTGGTTCCTCACCCGCAACACCGGCTCGCCGATCATCGTGGTGCGCGATCTGGAAGGGCAGTTTCGCGCCTTTTACAACACCTGCCAGCACCGCGGTGCGCCGCTTGTCACGGAAGAAGCAGGCGAAGGCCGGGGCTTTGTCTGCGGCTATCATGGCTGGAGCTACACGCTCACCGGCAAGCTGACAGCGGTGCGCGACCGGCGCGATTTCGTCGATCTGGATTTCTCCTGCCGCTCGCTGGCGGCCGTGCGCTGCGAGACCATCGGCAACCTCATCTTCGTGAACGAAAACCCTGAAGCGCAGCCGCTTGCCGAGCATATCGGCCCGATGGCGAAAGAGCTCGATCAATATGCGCTGGACAGCCTGCGGCTGGTCGAATCGCGCAGCTATGAGGTCGAGTGCAATGTGAAGGTGCTGCTCGATGCGTTTCTCGAAGTCTATCACCTGAAATCCATCCACCAGAACACAGTCGACCGGTTTCTCGATTACCGGGGCATGACCATCACGCTCTGGCCCAACGGGCACAGCCGGATGATCACGCCCAATCGCCGGCCAGACTGGAAAGACCCCGGCACCATCGGCATGCCCAAGGTGGCCAGCGTGACCGAGGTTCCGGCCGATAACAACGTCAGCTACTGCATCTACCCCAATTTCATCATGCCGCCGTCTGACAGCGGGATTCCGCTGCTGCAGTTCTGGCCGCTTTCGGGCACCCGCACCCGCGTTGTTTCCACCTGGATTGCCCCTGATTACAATCCCGAAAACCCCCACCCCAAATGGGCGGCACGCACCGCCAATTGGGAGCGGATCCTGTACGAAGATCTGCAATATGCCCCGCAGATTCAGGAATCGCTGCAAAGCCCGGGTTTTCGTGCCATGCCGCTCAACTATCAGGAGCGCCGGCTCTACCATTGGCACGAGGAGCTTGATCGCCGGATAGGCCTGAACCGGGTACCGCCCGAACAGCGGGTCGAGCAGCTGCTCGCCGGCTGGGTCGAATCCTGACACCTTTTTCACGAGTATCCAGCCATGAACTTCACCATGACATCGGACCAGCGCGAGCTGCAGCAGGCCGCGCGCGATTTCGCCCGCGCCGAACTCCCCGCCATTGCCGCCGAGCTGGAACGCGAAAACAAGCCGCCCAGCCACGAACTGGTGCGCCGCTATGCGGAGATGGGCTTTCTTGGCATCAACGTGCCGGCAAGCCTTGGCGGGCTGGGGCTGGGCAACCTTGAAGCCCTCATCGTGCTGGAGGAATTTGCCAAGATTTCCTCTGCGGTCGGCTTTCCGATTTTCGAATCCTCGGTAGGGCCGGTGCGCGCCATCGAGCATTTCGCGCCCGAGGCGCTGAAGCAGCGGATCGTGCCGGCGGTGTGCCGGGGCGAAATGGTGGTGGCGGTTTCGATGTCGGAACCCGATGCCGGCAGCGCGCTCACCGACCTCAAGACCAAGGGTGTCGTCTCGGGCGACAAGGTGGTTCTGAACGGCACCAAGCGCTGGTGCTCGGGTGGCGGCCATTCCGATGCCTATCTTGTCTATTGCCGCTTGTCGGACGAGCCGGGCGCCCGCGCCATCGGCGCGGTGCTGGTGGAAAAGGGCATGCCCGGCCTCAGCTTCGGCCCGCCCGAGCAGCTGATGGGCTTTCGCGGCATCCCCTCCTCCGACCTG
>JBBQIP010000154.1:0-6175 GCA_038325045.1 Sphingomonadales bacterium | reverse complement strand
GCACTTACAACATTTCCCCGGCCAAGGGCCACCGACAATTGAGCGCGCCCCATTGGCAGCGTTATGCTGCCTGAATCGGGGCAGGCCGCGCGGCGCTTCATCTCCAGCTTGCCGCTGCCATCTTCGCCGGCATCGGCCGCGTGGAGAAGCAACACCACCCTGCCCTGCCCCAGGGCGGCAGAAATCCGTTCATGGCCCCAGACCAGATTGCCGGCCCGGGTTTCCAGCCCCAGCCGGTCGAGCAGGCGCTTTTCCAGCCCTGTCCCGATATCCTCCACCAGGCTTGGCGAGAGGCTGATCGAATCCAGCTTCAGCGCCCGGGCAAGGCTGGCCTTAAGCTGGCCCCTCGCCATCGCTTTTTCAACCAGCGCCCGGTCGGTGGATATCCACGCCCCGCGCCCCGGCAGCCGCTCGCCGAGATCGGCAGCCACTTGGCCCTCCGGCCCCAGCGCCAGGCGCACGAGTTCGCCCCTTGGCCCGCTCTCACGGGTCAGGATACAGCGACGCTCGGGCGCTTCGCTGGTTTTCAGCCGTGCCGGCTCCGGAAGCTCATTGTCCGCCATCCGCCGGGGCGTCCCCTTCAGTTGGCGTTGCTGCGGCTTCATCTTCAAACCAGTGCGCGCGGGCGGCCATGATGATGCGGTTGCCGTCTTCCTCGGTGAGCGGGAAATCCTTGAGGATACCGGCGCGGCCCACAAGTTCATCCGACGCCAGATCGCCGAGATCATCGAGCGTCAGCACGGCGCGCTTGCCGAGCACCACCAGCATCGCCTCGGTCAAGCCCTGGATTTCGGCCAGCGCATCTTCCACGCCCATGCCCCGACGATCTTCGCGGGCGGCGGCTTCGCGGCGCTCCAGCGCCTCGACAGCGCGGCTCTGCAGCTCGGTGGCCACATCCTCCAGCCCCTCGATCGAGGCGAGCTCATCGACCGCCACATAGGCGACTTCCTCAAGCTCCGAAAAGCCCTCGGCGACCAGCAGCTGGGCCAGAGTCTCGTCCACATCCAGCTCGGCTTCGAACATGGTGGACTTTTCGATAAACTCCTTCTGCCGGCGCTCGCTCTCGTCCGCCTCGGTCATGATATCGATCTGGCGGCCGGTGAGCGCGCTGGCGAGGCGCACATTCTGGCCACGGCGGCCGATGGCGAGGCTCAACTGATCATCGGGCACCACCACATCGATGCGGTTGTCCTGCTCGTCCAGAACCACTTTCGCCACTTCGGCGGGCTGCAGCGCGTTGACCACGAAGGTGGCCACATCGGGCGACCAGGGGATGATGTCGATCTTCTCGCCCTGCAATTCCTGCACCACGGCCTGCACGCGGCTGCCCTTCATGCCCACGCACGCGCCCACCGGATCGATCGAGCCATCGCGGCTGATGACACCGATTTTGGCGCGGCTGCCGGGATCACGCGCCACCGCCATGATCTCGATGATGCCATCGTAGATTTCCGGCACTTCCTGCGCGAACAGCTTCTTCATGAAATCGCCGTGCGCGCGGCTGAGGAAAATCTGCGGGCCGCGCGGCTCGCGGCGCACCGACAGGATGAGGCTGCGCACCCGGTCACCGGGCTTCAATACTTCGCGCGGGATCTGCTGGTCGCGGCGGATTACGCCCTCGGCCTTGCCGAGATCGACCACCACATGGCCGAATTCGGCGCGCTTGACGACACCGGTGATGATCTCCCCGGCGCGGTCCTTATATTCCTCATACTGGCGCTCGCGCTCGGCATCGCGCACCTTTTGCACGATGACCTGCTTGGCGGCCTGGGCAGCGATGCGGCCGAATTCCACCGGCGGCAGCGGATCGACGATGAAATCGCCCAGTGCTGCAGTCTTGTCCTTCTTTTGCGCGTCCTTGAGATTGGTCTGCTTGAACAGATCCTCAGGCTCTTCCACCACTTCGAGCACCCGCCAGAGCCGGGTCTCGCCCGAGACCTGGTCGATCTTGGCGCGGATATCGTTCTCCGCCCCGTAGCGAGCCCGCGCCGCGCGCTGGATTGCATCCTCCATCGCCTCGATGACGATGGCGCGGTCGATGAGCTTTTCGCGCGCCACCGCATCGGCGATGGCAAGCAGTTCTGCACGGTTGGCAGTGATGGCAGTGGCCATGGTGGTGAGCGTCCTTCGTTTTGTTCAGGAATTGTCGGTGGATAGGGAAAGGCTTTCGCCGTCTTCAGGCAGGTCTTCCAGCGTTTCATCGGCGCCGGCCATATCAAGCGGCCGGCTGGCGGCGATAAGCTTGTTGGTGAGCACCAGCTTGGCGCCGGCGATTTCGGCCAGTGGCAGCGACAGCCGGCCATCGGGCAGATCGACGAGCGCTGCGCCGCCTGCAAATCCGGCGACCACGCCCTTCATGGCCACCCGGCCCGCGCCGGGGCCGGCGGCAAGCGGTGCCGCAACCTTCAGGCGCACGTCATGGCCCACCCAGCGCTCCCAGTCCGCCGGCCGGGTGAGCGGCCGGTCGATGCCGGGCGAGGAGACCTCCAGCGCATATTCGCCTTCAATAGGATCGGCGGCCTCCAGCGGCTCGTCGAGCGCGCGGCTGATGGCGGCGCATTGGTCGAGGGTAAGCTGGCCGGTGGCGGCATCCTCCGCCATTACCTGCAGCGTGATCGCGGGCGCGCGGCCGTTCAGCTGCACGCGCACGAGCGCGAAGCCGAGACCGGTTACGACAGGCGCGATAATCGCTTCGAGACGGGCAGGATCGCTCAGTGTTTCAAACCCTATGGGGGCAACGGGGACAGGCAACAGGCTGTTTGCGGCGGCGGGGGGAACCCCTGCCGACCTCAACCGGTTACCCATGTAGAGATAGTGCTGTATACGGGCTGAGACGGAGCGCGGCAAGCCCATTGCAGCACGCGCCAAACCGACCCCGACGAACAAGGAAACCCGGAAATGACCCGATCAATAGTCCGTTTCATGGCGGCTGGCATGCTGCTTTCGGTTGCACTGGCAACACCGGGGGCCGCCCAGACGGCGGCGCCGGACAAGAAGGAAAGCGCCGAGAAAAACGATGGCGACCGCGCGCTCGACACGGTTGAGAACATCGCGACCAAGCCGCTGAAAGACCTGAATATCATGAAGAAAAAGGTGCCTCCCGAACTGCTGGAGGTGATGGACAACCCCTATGCGCTGAAAGGCATTCGCAAGTGCAGCGATTTCCGCAGGGAGGTGAATAAGCTGACCGCCGTGCTTGGCCCCGATGTCGATTCGGCCGAGGCGCAGGCCGCCAGCAACAAGGAGCAGACAGCTGCCGAATTCGTGTTTGGAGCGGCGGAATCGGTGGCCGGCAGCCTGATCCCGTTTTCGGGCGTGATCCGCATGATTTCGGGCGCCAGCAAGCGGGATAATTTCGCCAAGGCGGCGGTATATGCGGGATCGGTGCGACGCGCCTATCTGAAGGGCACGGCGCGCGCCAAGCGCTGCAAGATCTGAACGCAGCTTCGGTTATCAATTCAACATGACGGAGAGAAAAATGAGCCACATTTCCCAAGCGCTGACCGAAATATTTTCCGGATCGGACGACATATTGCGGACATTGAAACTGACAAGCGCGCATTTCAGAACGCTCGCCGAACGTTTTGAGCCTATCGACGATGAAATAAAGAAGATCGAAGCCGGCCTGGAGGCCTCTGGTGACAACCGGCTGGAAGATTTGAAGAAGAAGCGCCTGGCGCTGAAGGACGAAATTGCGGCCCTGATAAGCGAGCACGGCGCAGCCTGACCCGCGCTGCCGGGGCCGCTTCAGCCAGGCTGCGAGCGCCTTGGGCGGCCCTGCGCCAGTGGGTGGCGCTGGTTCACGAGATCGATGAGCGCGCGGCCGGCGACATGCGTGTAGATCTGCGTGGTGGCGATATCGGCATGGCCGAGCAGGGTCTGCACGGTGCGAAGATCGGCGCCGCCTTCCAGCAGATGGGTGGCAAAGGCGTGGCGCAGCACATGCGGGCTGATCCGCTCCGGCGGCAGGCCGGCGCTGGCGGCAAGCTCCTTGAGCAATTGCCAGAGCCGCAGCCGGCCGAGATGGCCGGCGCGCGAAGGAAACAGGTAACGCGCATCGGCCGGCACCAGCGCGGCATGGGCGGCGACCGCTGCCTCGGCGGCGCGGCCGATGGGCACCAGCCGCTCGCGGCCGCCCTTGCCGGTGATGACCAGCGCGCCGCGACCGGGGCGGACTGCGTGGCGCGGCAGGCTGACCAGCTCGGACGCGCGCAGCCCCGAGCCGTAGAGCAGCTCCACCAGCGCTGAAAGCCTTATGAGCTTGGGGTCATCAGGGGTCGCGGCGCGGCGGCTTTCAAGCGCTGCGAACAGCGCTTCCACTGCACCGGGATCGAGCGTTTTGGGCAGCGGGCGTGGCTCGGCGGGGGCGGCGAGATCCTTTGCCGGATCATCGGGCCGCAGCCGCTCGCGCACCAGAAAGGCAAAGAACTGACGCACCGCAGACGTCTTGCGCGCGGCCGATGCGCGCGCCAGCGGCCGCCAATGGCCGGCGAGCGTGGCCAGCAGGGTCGCATCCGCACTGCCGAGCCGGCCGCCGAGCAGCGCCGACGCCTGAGCGAGATCGGACGAATAGGCGGCCAGCGTGTTGCGGGCGGCGCCGCGCTCGCTCGCCAGCATATCGAGGAAGAGGGCTATGAGCTGGGCGTCGCCGGTAGCCGCTGGCGCGCCCGGCTCCATCAGCCGCGGGTGACGGCTTCGGCAGCGATGCGCTGTGCGTCGATGCCGTGCCCGCTGGCGACCAGTGCGGCGGCGATGCGCTGCCAGTGCAGCGGCGGCACATCCCTGATTGCGCCTTGCAGGCCGGTGCCGGTGAGCAGCGCCACTTCGCCGGCGCGGCGGGCGAGGCCGGCGGCGGTGATGGCGCGGCTCCAGCCGGTCTCGGTAGTGGGCAGCAGGTCCGAGCTCAGGCTGTTCCAGCCGTTGCCGCGCGTGAGCCCGAGGCCGGAGAGCAGCGCCAGCAGGCGCGCGGCCGCCGCATCATCGGCCGAGGTGGCGCTGCGCCAATCCCTGAAATCATCGGGCGTGGGGGTTACGCCGCCGGTGACAGCAAGCAGCGCCCAGGCACGCGCGCGGACTGCGCCGCCGGCCGATTCGGCAAGCGGCCACCAGGCGCGGGCGCGGCGCGCATAGCCGCCGGCCATCAGGCTGGTGATGATATCGGCGGCGTCTGCCTCCAGCGCTTGCGTGACCGGCAGCCGGGCGGCGGCGGGTGCGGTGAGGATGAGCCCGGCATAGCGGCTATCGGCAATGCCGAGCCCAGTGGCGGCGATGGGCGGCGCATCCCAGATCGCCTTCATGGCCGCCACGCGCTGGGTGGCGGCGGCGCCGGCGGCCGCTGTCCGCAGCCTGGCGGCGGGGGTATCGGACGCGCCGTCATTGGCCAGTGCGGCCACCGCGCTCACCATCTCAATCGCCGATACGGTGCCGCCAACAGCTGCCGGTGCAAGGGCCTGCAGCCGCACCTCCGGCGCCACACCGGGCGCGCGCACCAGCCAGCCGAACCGCGCCGGGCCGAGCGCCGCCAGCCGCGCCGGTGGCAGCGGCACCCCGGCGGCAGCCGCCACGCCGAAGCGGAACGGGGTGAGAGCCGGCGCCTCCGCCCAATCGATATTGGTGGCGCGGCCGCTGCTGCCCGCGAGCGTGGCCACCCGCTCGCCGAGCCGGACATCGAAGGGGGAGACATCGTTCCGGCGGTTGCGCAGCGCATCGAACAGCGCGGCGGCGGAAATATCATCGCCCTCCAGTGCCGCGCACATGCCGAGCGCCAGCTCCCACAGCGGATCGTTGCTGGCTTCGCGGCCGCGCCGGGCGATGGGGCAGAGCGCGCCGAGATCGGCCGCCGCCAACGCCACCTGGCCGCTGACCCTGAGGCTGGAGGCGGTTTGCGCTTCCAGCGGAAGCGCATCGATGAGCACCTTGGCGCCGTCGATCTCGCCCATCCGCAGCAGCAGCCATGCGCGGGCGGCCACCCAATCCCCGGTGTTGATGCCGGCAGGTGCGAGCGAGCGGCTGACCAGCGCGCGGCGGAGCGCAATGGAAGCCCAGCGCGAGCCGATGGGCGCCGACATGCGCCGCGCAAGGCCGGCGAGATAGCGGCCGTTGGAGCCGGCAAACACCGCCTCCCCCCAGCCGCCGCTGGCCGGGGTGAGCAGCCCGGTGAGGCGCACATCGACGG
>JBBQIP010000153.1:0-6193 GCA_038325045.1 Sphingomonadales bacterium | reverse complement strand
GACCCCTCGCCAGCGAAGCGGGCTTTTGCCGAAACCGCGCTGGCCGACGGGCTGGGCCGTGCTGCTGCTGGCCTGACGGCGGAGCGGCTGGACGAGGCGGAGCCCCTGCTCGCCATGCGCGCCTGGGCCGAGCGGCACCGTTTGCGCCAGATCGTGACGGCCGAGGCGCCTGTCGGCCCGGTTGCCGATCGGCTGGCAGCTACGGCGGCCGCGCTGGCAGAAGACGGCGTCTCGCTCGTCCTGCTGCGCCGGCCGTGGGACGCGACGGCCTGGCCCCGCGCCACGCGCGGCTTCTTCCCCTTCAAGGAGGCGATTCCGGCGCTGCTCACCCTGTAGCGGCAGGCCGGAAGGGCTATTCGACGATCTGGTTCATCTCGATCATGGTGCCATCCGGATCGAAGAAGTTGCAGCCGATCACCTTGATAGTGGGGCCGCCGTTGCGGCCGGGGTACAGCTGCTCGCGCGGTTCGGCGGTAAAGGTCACACCGGGCACGCTCTTGGCCATGGCGCAGCGCTTGGCGGCATCATCGGTGTTCAGGATCAGCACATGGCCACCAGCCTCCAGCCGCTTGGGATAGGGGTTTGTCTCCGGCAGCGGCGGATCGAAATACTGCATCAGGCCGATCCAGCCCACGAACGGATCATTGCCGTTCAAGAGCACCAGCCGCACCTTGTTGCCCGGCACCCCGGCTGGCAGCGCCACACCGGATACGGTCAGCCGCTCGTCATAGTTCATCTTGAGGCCGATAACGTCGCGGTAGAGCTTCAGGCTGTTCTCCATGTCGCGCACCAATATGGTCAGCCGGCGCACATCGGTCGGCAGCCGCTCCTTGGGCGCTTCCACGCCTGCTGCTGTTCGGCCGGTCGGTGTCTGCGCCGTGCCCGGAGCCGCAGCCAGAAGCGCCGCGCCCACCAATATAGCCTTCAACATCATCCTCTCCCCACATTTTTTACCTTCATGCCACGAAACGGAGCCGCTGGAGAGGTCAAAGTGCGCGCCTCTCAGTCATCCGGCCCCAGGCTGGGGTCCAGATCGCGCGGGCGGATGAACAGCGCCAGCTGGGCGCGGCCGCCATCGATCTGCGCCCAGCGGTCGATTGCCAGATCGAGCCGGGCAAGGGTGCCGGTCGGGTATTTCAATTCCGCCTCGTCGCGCAGCTGCCCGCTGCCGCGCGGCACCAGCTCCAGCACCAGATCTTCAAGCCCCGGATTATGGCCCACCAGCAGCGCATGGTCATGCTCGCCTGCAAAGCCCGCAATCAGCTCCACCAGCGTGGCAGAGGAACTGAGGTAGATGCGCTTTTCATAGAGCGGCGCCAGCGGCTGGCCAAAGCCCTCCTCCACCCCCTCGATGGTCTGGCGGCAGCGCACTGCGGGCGAGGAAGCAACGAGGTCGAAATCCGGCATCCGGCCATCGGCGCGGGCTGCCTTCAGCCATTCGCCCATGTGCACCGCCGCCCGCCGGCCGCGATCATTCAACGGCCGGTCGAAATCGCGCAGCAGCGGGTCGTCATAGCCCGATTTGGCGTGGCGCAGCAGTGTCAGCGTTTTCAAGCGGAGCCCCCGGTCGAAGAATCTGGCTGACCATGGGCCGGAACCATCGCCCCCTGCAAGCCGTCGCGCGCCGCTGCCACCATCGCCACCGCATCTTCCAGCCGGCAGCGTTCAACCGGCGTACCTTCGGGAAACGCCGCCGCCAGCCGCGAAGGCACGGCCGCACCCAGCAGCACGAAATGGCCATGGTCGTCCGCCCGCCGGATCAGCCGGCCAAAGGCCTGCGCCAGCCGAAGCATGGTCACCCGGTCATCAAAGCCCTGCGCCGAGACCGCCGCCGCCCGGCGGGCGCTGTGCAGCACGGTCGGGCGCGGCCATGGCACCCCCTCCATCACCACCAGCCGGAGCGAGCGCCCCGGCACATCCACCCCGTCGCGCAGTGCATCGGTGCCAAGGAGCGATGCGTGCGCTTCGGCACGGAAGATATCGACAAGTGTGCCGGTATCGATGGGATCGACATGCTGGGCATAGAGCGGCAGCCCGGCGCGGGCCAGGCTATCGGCAATCCGCTGGTGCACCGCGCGCAGCCGGCTGATGGCGGTGAACAGCCCCAGCGTGCCACCGCCCGCCGCCACGATGAGCGCCCGATAGGCCTGGGCAAGGCCGGACAGATCGCCCTTGTTCACATCGGTGACGATCAGCACCTTCGACCGCCGTTCATAGTCGAACGGGCTTGTCGCCCTGAACCTTCGGATGCTGCCATCAAGGTGCCGGGCGCCGGTCACCAGCTCGGCCTGTGCCCAGGCGGCGCTGTCATCCGCTTCCCGCCCGCGCAGCGTGGCCGATGTCACCAGCACGCCGTGCGCGGGCTGCAGCACCGCGCGGGCAAAGGGCAGCATGGGGTCGAGCCAGTGCCGGTGCAGGCCGATGTCATAATCGCGGCCCTCGATGCGCGGGATCGCCAGCCAGTCCACAAATGCCGGGTCGGCCGGGCCGCCGATGCGCGCCAGCAGCCCGCCCCAGGCGGCGAGCATCTCGGCGCGCAGCCGCAGGCCGTTCACCGCCCCTTCCACCCGCGCGCGGCTGCTGCCGTCCAGCCAGTCGGGCGGGTTGTCGAGCACGGTTTCGAGATGCGCCGCCAGCGCCAGCATCGGCCCGCCGAGCCGGGCCAGCGCAACCTGGGCGGCTCCGGCTGCATCCACCAGCGCCGGCAAGGCCTCCGCGATCTCGGTTTCCAGCCCATATCCCGCGCCGGCCTCGTTCTTGCCCGCCGCGCGCGCCAGCACCTGGGTCCTGACCGCGGAGAGCAGCGCCTCCACCGCGTCAGAAGGCGCCGAATCGGCCACCCGCCCCAGCCAGCCCTCGGCCGGCAGCACCCGTGCGGCATCGGCAATCTGCTCCACCAGCGCCGCCGCCGGCCCGTCATAGCCGGTAATGTCCGCCAGCCGCGCCGCCAGCCCGCGCCGGCGGCCGCTGCGAACGGCAGTGGGCGGCCCCAGCAGCCAGTTCTTCAGTTCCACCGCCTCGCGCCCGGTCAAGGCCAGCGCAAAGGCATTGTCGGCGGCATCGAACAGGTGATGGCCTTCATCGAAAACCAGCCGGGTCAGCCCGGCGCCTTCGACACGGCCGCGCACCGCATTCACCATCACCAGCGCATGGTTGGCGATCACCAGATCGGCATTGGCCGAGGCGCGGGTGGCGCGTTCGATGAAGCAGCTGCGAAAATGCGGGCAGGCGGCATAGATGCACTCGCCCCGCCGGTCGGTTAGCCCGGCAAAGCTCGCCCGCCCGAACAGCCGCGGCAGCCAGCCGGGCAGGTCGCCGCCCACCATGTCGCCGTCACGGCTATATTCCGCCCAGCGCGCCACCATCTGCGCAAAATGCGCCGCTCGGTTGGCAAAACCACCCTGCACCGCATCCTCAAGGTTCAACAGGCAGAGGTAATTTTCCCGCCCCTTGCGCACCACCACCCGGCCGCGCCGCTCGGCCGCATCGGGCACCGCGCGCGCCGCCTGCTCGTCCAATTGGCGCTGCAGCGCGCGGGTATAGGTGCTCAGCCACACAGCACCCCCGGCCGCTTCCGCCCATTCGATCGCCGGCGCCAGATAGCCCAAAGTCTTGCCGATCCCGGTGCCGGCTTCGGCCAGCACCAGCTGTGGCCGGCCATGCCGGTCGCGCGGCTGAAAGGCCTGGGTAGCGGCTTCGGCATAGGCGCGCTGGCCGGTCCGCGCTTCGGCGCCTTCCCCCAGCATCTCGGTGAGCCGCTGCTCCACCTGCGCCGGCTCCAGCGCGATGGTCCGCGGCGCCGGCCGCTGGGGTGCCTCCTCCCATTTCGGCAGCACGGTAAACAGGCTGCGCTCGCCGCCGGTTTCGGGCTTCGCAACCCGGGGGATCAGCAGCGGCGCCCAGGCCCAGTTGTGTCGGGCAAGCGCCGCCAGCACGCCGTGCGCGCCGCGCCGCGCCGGCCAATCCCCCTCCGGCACTGCCAGCAGCGCAGCGGCTGCGCGGCGCAGAAAGCCCGTATCCGCATCCGCCGCCGGCGGCGCAATGCCCAGCGCCGCCGCCAGCCCCGCCGGGGTGGGCACCGCAAAGCGCGCCGGATGGATGAAGGCAAACAGCTCCAGCAGATCGAGCCCCGACAGTTCGGGATAGCCGAGCCGGCTCGCGGTAACCGGCGCATTGATGAGCAGGTGCGGGCTGGCTGCTGCGCGCGCCATCGCTTCGCGGCGGGAAATCGCCTGCGCGGCCTCGCCCGGTGCTGCCACCCACACGCCGGCATGGCTCGCCACCAGCGCCGGCAGTAGCTGCCACGGGGCTTGCGCGCCCAGACCATCGCCGCCAGAAGCCATCCACAATCCGATAGACGAGAAATGATGAACAGCACCAGCCCGGCTCCCGAAACGCTGCAGGCCGCCGCCCTCGACAACAAGGCTTGGCCGTTCGAGGAAGCACGCAAGATCATCGCCCGCTATCCAAACGGCTTTCCAGCCGCCGGCGTGGTGCTGGAAACCGGCTATGGCCCGTCCGGCCTGCCGCACATCGGCACTTTCGGCGAGGTGGTGCGCACCACCATGGTGCGCCGCGCCTTCGAAGCGATGGCGCCGGGCGTGCCCACCAGGCTGATCGCCTTTTCCGATGATATGGACGGTCTTCGCAAGGTGCCGGACGGGCTGCCGAACCCGGAGCTGCTGCGCGCGGCACTGGGCAAGCCGCTCACCTCGGTACCCGATCCTTTCGGCACCCATCCGAGCTTCGGCGCCCATAACAACGCGCGGCTGTGCGCTTTCCTCGATAGTTTCGGCTTCGAATACGAGTTTCTTTCGGCCACCGAATGCTACCGGTCAGGGCGCTTCAATGCAGCGCTGCTCGCCGTGCTGCGCCATTATGAGGCGGTGGTGGATATCATCCTGCCCACGCTGGGGCCAGATCGCCGCGCCACCTATGCACCGTTCCTGCCCATCGATCCGGTGTCGGGCGAGGTGCTGCAAGTGCCGCTGGTAGCGCGCGATGTGGCCGCCGGCACGGTAAGCTACCTCCGCCCCGGCAGCGGCGAGACCGTTACCGTCCCGGTCACGGGCGGGCACTGCAAGCTGCAGTGGAAGGTGGATTGGGCAATGCGCTGGGTAGCGCTCGGCGTGGACTATGAGATGGCGGGCAAGGACCTGATCGATTCGGTCACCCTTTCCAGCCGGATCGCGACCGTGCTCGGCGGGCGGCCGCCAGCTGGGTTCAACTATGAGCTGTTCCTCGATGCCTCGGGGCAGAAGATCTCCAAGTCGAAGGGCAATGGCCTCAGCATCGAGGAATGGCTGGTCTATGGCCCGCCGGAGAGCCTGGCGCTCTACATGTACCAGAACCCCAGAAAGGCGAAGCGGCTGCATTTCGACGTGATTCCGCGCGCCATCGATGAATATGCGGATTTCCTTGCCCGCTACCCGGAGCAGCCGCCGGAGCAGCAACTGGGCAACCCGGTCCATCACGTCCATGAAGGCAAGCCGCCTGCCGAGCCGCTGCCGCTCAGCTTTTCGCTGCTGCTCAACCTGGCTTCAGTGGCCGCGACCGACGATCCGGCGCGGCTCTGGGCCTATGTGCAGCGGCAGGCACCGGGTGCGGCGCCGGCAAGCCATCCGCTGCTTGACCGGATGGTCCACCATGCGGCTGCCTATGCGCGCGATTTCGTGGTGCCGGGGCTGGTCCGCCGCGCGCCCGATGCGCGCGAAGCTGCCGCACTGGCTGATCTCGACCGGCGGCTGGCCGCGCTCGGCCCGGCGGCTGATGCCGAAGCTTGCCAGGAACAGGTTTATGAAGCCGGCAAGGCCGGCGGCTTCGAGCCGCTGCGGGACTGGTTCAAGGCGCTGTACGAGACGCTTATCGGCAGCTCGCAGGGCCCGCGCATGGGCAGCTTCATCGCGCTCTACGGGCTGGATGAGACAAGGCGCCTTATTGCTGAAGCGGTCGCGCGGGCGCACTCTGCCTGAATGGGCCGAATTTACCCCCTCCTCGCGGCTGTACTGCTCGCCATCGGCGCCGGGGCACCGGCGCGCGCCGATTCGGAAACCGCCTTTCGCGAGGGCCGCTGGGCCGATGCGGTGCGCGAGGGCCATGCCGAAAACAGCCTTGACGGGTTAATCCGTGCCGGCCGCACGCAGCTCTGGCAGGCGGCCGATGAAACCCGCGACAAGGCCCGGGCAGTAGCGAT
>JBBQIP010000152.1:0-6224 GCA_038325045.1 Sphingomonadales bacterium | reverse complement strand
CCCCGCCAAACGCCGTGCCGCGCCAGTTGCGCCCGGTGACCAGCTGAAACGGCCGGGTGGCGATATCCATGCCCGCCTTGCGCATGATCTCGTCGATCGCCGGCGGGATCGCCGATGGCAGCTCGACCCGCGGGCTGACCGCGGCAAAGGGGATGAGGTAGCGGTTGTGCCGCTCGTAGCAATCGATCTGGATGTTCACATCATCCAGATACCATTTCAGCTGCGGATGGATGCCCTGGACATGATAGCTTTCGTTAAAGGCGTCGACACTGGCTTTCCAGTTGCAGTCCCACTCCACGGTGATGTCGCGGGTCCAGACCATCTTCTCGAACTGATAGGGGCCCAGATGCTGCGGAATGGGATCGAGATATTCCCCGAGCGGCGGCGCCTCCGGGTTGAGCGAAAACCACACGAAACCACCCCATTCCCCGCACTTCAACGCCGGAATACGGCCCTCGGGCGGCCCGCCTTGCGGAAACGTGTCGAGATCCGGAATATGGGTGATGCAGCCTTCCAGGTCATAGGTCCAATGGTGGTAAAGGCAGCGGAACTGCTCTGCATTGCCAAAGCCTTCCGGGCGCAGCTTGTTGCCGCGGTGAAGGCAGACATTGTAAAAGGCGCGGATCGAGAGATCGGGCTGGCGGACCAGCAACACTGATTCCTTGCCGATATCGGTGCAGATATAATCGCCGGGCTCCGGCATATCATCGGCGCGGCCGCCGAGCAGCCACACCTTGGTCCAGACATGCTCCCATTCCTGCGCCATGAAATCAGGCGAGAAATAGCGCTCGGCCGGAATCAGCGCGGTGCCGAGATCGGGGTCCTCGGCCTTGTGCGCGGGCGTGCCATCAGGCCAAGCCTGAGGGTCAACCCGCTGCACCGTTACATGGCGCTTGACGTCCATCGTCGCCGCCTCACGCTCTAGAAATGGGTGCGGTTGGTAAAGCCGCCATCGACCACAAGGTGCGAACCATTGCACCAGCTGGCAGCCGGGCTGGCGAGAAAGGCGATGGCGCGCGCCACCTCGTCCGGGCGGCCGAGCCGGCCCGAAGGCTGCTGGCGCAGCTGCGAGGTGTAGAACTTCTCCATCGTGCCCTTGATCATCTCCCAGTTGCCGCCCTCGAACTCGATCGGGCCGGGCGATACCACGTTCACCCTGATGCCGTCCTTGCCGTGCGCCAGCGCCAGCTGCTTGCCCCAGGTTATCAGCGAGGCCTTCATGGCGTTATAGGCCTGCGGGCCGCCCATGGCTTCGCCTGCCGAAGTGGTGGCGATAAGCACCACCGAGCCGGACTGCTGCTCGGTCATGGTCGGCAACACCGCCTCCACCGCGCGCACCGGGCCCATCACATCCACCTCAAAGGCGTTCGACCAGTATTTCTCGCTGCCCATGCCGCCACCGGCCGAGGTGATCGGCACCAGAATGTCCACACCGCCCAGCGCCTCGATAGCCCAGGCCAGCCACTCCTTGTAATCATCGGCTTTTTTCACGTTGCAGGCCTTGCCCACCACCTTGGTGCCATAGCGCTTCAGGCTGGCAACCGCATCCTTCACCCCGTCCTCGGAGCGCGCGGTAATGGCAAGGTCGCAGCCCTCACGCGCCAGCACTTCGGCAGTGGCCATGCCGATGCCGCGCGCAGCACCAACGATGATCGCCCGCTTGCCTTGAAGTCCCAGATCCATCGCGATGCTCCTCCAACGGTCGTGCAGCCTGTAGAGAATGGGGCACGCCGACCTTGCAAAATACCTGAACCAGTGGGCCTGCAAGCGCAAGTCAAAACATTCATGATTGTTTTCTTTTGGGCGCCGCCAATGCCGTGAAATGGCCCAGTTGTTCCTTGACTTGGGTGGCCGAAAACAATCATAGCTGATGAAGAAGGAAGGGCAAAAAATGGCGCTAGCAGCAGTCCGAAACGGCTCGACGGCCCGCGCCGGTGCCACACCGCGCACCGCCAAGGCCGAGGCCGGCCCCTCCGCGCCAACCCCCCAGTCGCTCAAAAGCGCGCAGACCCGCGCCCGGCTTATCGAAGCGACCATCCGCTGCATCGTGAAGTTCGGCTACGCCAATACCACCACCCCGCAGGTGGCGGCGGAAGCCGGCTTGTCGCGCGGCGCCATGTTGCACCATTTCGAAAATGGCGAGGCGCTTATCAAGGCCGCGATCGTGGAGCTGCACGACAAGCGGCTGCGCGCCTTCCGCCGCGCGGCCGAGAGCGAGAACCACGACCCCGGCATGCTGGTGCGCACCTATTGGCGGCAGATTTCCAAGCCCACCTTCATCGCCTTCCACGAGCTGGCGCTGGCATCGCGCACCAACCCGGGGCTGGCGCGCATATTGCAGCCGCTGCAGCTTGAACTTCGCGAGCGTTTCAATGCCCAGGCAACGGTGCTGTTTCCGGAATGGCAGGGGGACCGTGAAGGCTTTCGCTATGCCATGACCCTTTCGCAAACGCTGCTCGAAGGCATGGCGCTGAGCCTGCTGACCGGCGGGATGGACGAGACGATGGTCGAGCCGATGCTGGCCTCGCTCGAAAAGCAGATCAGGGCGGTCATGCCCGGCCTGCCGGCAACGCCTGCGGCAGGTCAGCCGGATTGAACCTGCCCCCAGAGGATGGCGCGGCGCAGCAGCTGGTAGAATATCGGGTAGTTCCAGCTGCAGCGCTGCGGGTGCGGCCAGAACGGCGCCACCGGCTGCAAGTCGTAATGCCCCCGGCAATGGCCCAGCGCCAGATAAAGGATGGCCCCCTGCCCCACCTTGCGCTCATACAGCACCGGCACCTCCGCCTCGTCCCAGTCCGCATCGCGGAACTCCGGCGTATGGCCGGTGAAGCTGGTGTGCAGCAACACATCAAGGTCGGCCGTGCGGCGGACGAGGAAAAGCTCATCCTCGATCCGGAAATCGCGCAGGCCTTGCGTGAGCGGATGGTCAGCGCGGGTAACGTGCACCTTGAACGGGGCAATCGGCGGGTGGGCGGTAAAGCGGCTGCCCAGCAGCGCCATGAAAGCCGGCGCCTCATCGGGGCAATCAACGATATTATCCGCCCCGAAGCGCAGGATGGAATTGGTGCCGTGCAGCGCCAGCCAGCGCCCGCCGCGCGCCAGAAACGCCTCGAGCGCCACCGTCTGTTCGGGCGTCGGCACCAGGTCGCAGGTGTAGGTTATCAGCAGGTCGGCGGCGGCAAGGCTGGCGGTATCGGCATAGTCGCTGGCCACCGAGGTGCGGATTTCGGCGTGTTCGGCCAGCAGTTTCAACAGTTCCAGCCGGGCAAAATCGATATCATGGAAGCGGCCGGCGGCAATCAGATGGGCTTTCACGGTGTATCCCCGGTGCTGGTTTCCCGCGCGAGGGTAACGGCGGCCCCCGCTTTGGCAAGTATGGGAGTAGAGCGATGAGCGGGCGTGGAAAAGGCCCCTTGGCGGGCGTGAAGATAATCGATCTCACCAGCGTGCTGATGGGGCCCTATGCAACCCAGATCTTCGCTGATTTGGGCGCCGATGTGATCAAGGTGGAAGGCCCGGCGGGCGACACCACCAGAGCGCTGCCGCCCGGCCATGAGCCCACGCGCGGCGGCATGTTCCTGAACGTGAACCGCGGAAAGCGAAGCCTGGCGCTGGACCTGAAGCAGCCGGCAGCGCGCGCTGCTCTGCTCAAGCTGGTGGAAGGAGCAGACGTGTTCATCCACTCAATGCGCGCGCAGGCGATGGCGCGGCTGGGGCTGGATTATGCCGCCGTGAAAGCCGCCAACCCCAAGATCATCTACGCCAACATGTACGGCTTTGCCCGCTCCGGCCCCTACCGGGATTATCCGGCCTATGATGATATCGTGCAGGCAGCCTCGGGGCTGGTCGACCTCCAGGCCCGGCTTTCCGGCGGCGAGCCCGCCTATATCGCCACCGTGATTGCCGACAAGGTGTCCGGGCTCACCGGCGCCTATGCGGTGATCGCCGCGCTGTATGCCCGCGAACGCAGCGGCGAAGGGCAGGAGATCGAAATCCCGATGTTCGAGACTTTGGTCTCGTTCACCATGGTCGAGCATCTGAACGGATCGGTGTTCGAGCCGCCGCTCGGCCCGCCCGAATATCCGCGCGTGACGTCCGAATCCCGCCGGCCCTACCGCACCGAGGACGGGCACATCGGCGTGATGATCTACACCGACAAGCATTGGCAGGCCTTTTTCGCAAGCCTCGGCAACCCCGAATGGAGCCGGGACCCGATGTTCACCTCCATGCGCAGCCGTACCGAGAATATCGGCACCGTGCTCGGCCGGCTGGCCGATGTGATGGAAACAAAAACCACCGCCGAATGGGAGGCGCTGTTCCGCGAGGCCCAGATTCCCGCCATGGCCATCGCCTCGCCGCAGGATCTGCTCAACGATCCGCACTTGATGGAAACCGGCTTCTGGCAAACCCGCGATACCGATGCCGGCCGGCTGCGCTTCCCCGGCATCCCCACCGGCTTCATGGGCACGCCCGGCGCCATCGGGGATCCCGGCCCGGCGCTGGGGGCGGACTCGGTCGCGATATTGGAAGCCGCCGGTTTCGAGGCGCAGGAAATCGAGGCGATGCTGGCAACCGGAGCGGTAAGAACAGCATGACCGGTGCCGATGCAATATGGCGCGCGGCGCTGGCGGACGGGCAGTTCCTGCTGCAGCGCGGCGTGCGCTCGGGCCGCGCTTATTTTCCGCCACGCGGGGCAGAGCCGGGCACCGGCGATGCGGTGGAATGGTTCGAGCCGTGCGGGCGCGGCACGGTCTATTCGGTCACCATCATCAGCCGCAAGCCGCCGCTGCCGCCCTATCATGTGGCGCTGGTAACCCTTGAAGAAGGGCCGCGGCTGATGAGCCGGGTGGAAGGGCTGGCGGCCGAACAGGTGCAGATCGGCATGGCGGTGAAAGCGCGGATCATCACCGAGGATGACCAGCCGGTGCTGGTATTCGACCCCGCATGAGCCAGGAGCGTTTTCCGCGCGGCGCTGCCGCCATCGCCGGGCTGGCCACCTTCGGCATCGGCGAATGCCCCGGCTTCACCGCCATGGAGATGGCGGCGCGCGCCGGGCTGATGGCTGTAACCGATGCCGGCCTCGCCCTCGCGCAGGTGGACGCGCTGTTCATCTGCCTGCCCGATGATCTGTTCGCCGGCCTCTCCTTTGCCGAGCATCTGGGGCTGCGGCCGCGCCACACCGACAACAACCGCATCGGCGGCGCCTCGTTCATGAGCCATGTGGCAACCGCTGCTGCCATGCTCGATGCCGGGATGATCGAGGTGGCGCTCATCGCCCACGGCTCCAACCAGCGAAGTGCCGGCGGCAAGCTCTCCACACCGGCGCGCAGCAACGCCTATGAAGCGCCCTATCAGCCGCTGTTTCCGCTCTCCTCCTACGCGCTGGCAGCCGCCCGGCACATGTACCAGTTCGGCACCACCCGCGCGCAGCTTGCCGAAGTGGCGGTGGCCGCGCGCGGCTGGGCCAACACCAACCCGGAAGCCTTTGCCAAAGGGCCGCTCAGCATCGAAGATTGCCTCGCCAGCCGGATGATCAGCTCCCCCATTTCGGTGCGCGATTGCTGCCTGGTGACCGACGGCGCGGCAGCCATCGTGATGACCCGCACCGACCGCGCCCGCGACCTGCCGCAGCCGCTGGTGCCAGTACTCGGCGCAGCAGCCGCCACCTGGTGGACCGCCATCTCGCAGGCGCCCGACATCACCACCACGGCGGCCGTGGAAAGCGGCGCCCGCGCCTATGCCATGGCCGGCGTCTCGCCTGCCGAAATCGATGTCGTGCAGCTCTATGACGCCTTCACCATCAACACGCTGCTGTTCCTCGAAGATCTCGGCTTCTGCGCCAAAGGCGAAGGCGGCGCCTTCGTGGCCGGCGGCGGCATTGCACCGGGCGGCCACCTGCCAGTCAACACCAACGGCGGCGGCCTCTCCTGCTGCCACCCCGGCATGAACGGGCTGATGGCAATCGTGGAAGCCGCCCGCCAGGTGCGCGGCACCGCCGCAAACGCCATTCCGGACGTGGCGCTGTCCCTCGCGCACGGCAACGGCGGGACGCTATCGGCACAGGCTACGGTCATCTTGGGAAGTGCAGCCACGCTTTAGGCAGAAGGGCGCCTCCGGCGGGGGGGGGGGGGGGGGGGGGGGGGGGGGGGGCGGGCGGGGCGCGCCGCGCGCCGCGCCCGAACCACCCCCCCGCCGCCCCCCCCGCCCCCGCGCCGAGACGGGCC
>JBBQIP010000151.1:0-6268 GCA_038325045.1 Sphingomonadales bacterium | reverse complement strand
GATGCGGTCGCGCGGTCGATTCCAGGGTTCCCCCGTGGGGGCGGTCAACCACCAGGTCAGCGAAACCGCCCGCGCCGGTTCCCATGCGATCGAGGTGGACAATGCCGATCTGCCCGCCGTAGCCTCCATCGACGCTGCGATTGCCGATGGCGCAGCGTTGGTCTGGCCCGAGCATGGCAGCAATATGGTGTTCGATTGGCAGGTCGGCGCCGGCGAGGCTGCGGCCGCCGCCCTTGCCGCTTCCGCCCATGTCACAAGTCTGCGGATCGTGCAGAACCGCATTGCCCCCACCTCGATAGAAGTGCGTGCAGCGCTCGGCGAATGCGACCCCGAAACCGGCTGCCTCACCCTCACCACCGGCTCGCAGGGCGTGGTCATGCTGCGCAACTTCGTCGCCATGATCATGAAGGTGCCGGCCGCGCAGGTTCGGGTCACCACCAATGATGTGGGCGGTGGCTTCGGCATGAAAACATTCATGTACAGCGAATATTGCCTGGTGCTGCACGCCGCCCGCGCCCTTGGCCGGCCGGTGAAATGGACCGGCGAACGGTCGGACGCGTTCCAGACCGATACCCATGGCCGGGCCATGGTTTCGGACGCGAAGCTGGGCTTTGACAGGGATGGCCGGATTACCGCGTTGACGGTTGAAACATGGTCGGACCTCGGCGCCTATCAGGCGCAATATGGCCCCGCCATCCAGACCATGGCGGGCGGCACCATCATGGGCGGCGTCTACCGCATCCCCGCCATTCACAATCTGGTGCACGGCGTGATGACCAATACAGCACCGGTTGATGCCTATCGCGGCGCCGGGCGCCCCGAATCGGCCTATGTGATGGAGCGGCTGATGGAAGCGGCTGCACGCGAACTGGGGCTGGGGGTGGACGAGATCCGCCGCCGCAACCTGCTGGCGCCGTCTGAACTGCCGCACGCCAATGGTCTGGGGCTTACCTTCGATATCGGCAACTTCCCCGCCGTGCTCGATGCGGCACTGGCCCAGGCGGATTGGGCCGGCTTTCCCGCCCGCAAGGCCGAAGCGGCGGCGCGCGGGCTCCGGCTGGGCCGCGGCATCGCCTTTTACGTGGAGATTTCCGGCGGCGGCGGCACCGATGAATTCGCCGATGTGCGCGTGGCCGCCGATGGAATGGTCGAGGTTGCGGTCGGCACCCAATCAAACGGCCAGGGGCATGAAACCGTTTATGCACAGGTCACCGCCGAGCGTCTGGGTATCGGCATGGAAAAGGTGCGGATCATCCAGGGCGATACCAACCGGCTCGACCAGGGCAATGGCACCGGCGGCTCACGTTCCATGGCCTTTGGCGGCGGCGCCTGCGTGCTCGCGGCCGATGATCTGATCGCGCGCGGCACCGCCCTGGCGGCCGCCGATCTGGGCGGAGATGTGGATTATGCCGATGGCGTATGGAAGGCGCGCGGCACCAACGCCACGCTGGGCCTGGCGGAAATCGCCGCAAAGCACCCCGGCGGCCTCGATGGCCGCTCGCGCTACACCACTGGCACCGGCAAGCCGGCTCCCACCTTCCCCAATGGCTGTCATATCGCCGAAATCGAGCTCGATGCCGCAACCGGCCGGGTGGCGGTGGTTCGCTACAGCGTTGTCGATGATTTCGGCAATCTGGTTAACCCCATGCTGGTGCAGGGCCAGATTCACGGCGGAGTTGCGCAGGGCATGGGCCAGGTGCTGCTGGAAGACGTTGTTTATTCGCAAGACGGTCAGCTGGTGACCGGCAGCTTCATGGATTACGGCGTGCCCCGCGCCGATGACATGCCGCCCGCCATCCTGTTCGATACGCTGGGCACCGCCAGCCCCACCAACCCGCTCGGCGTCAAGGGCTGCGGCGAGGCTGGCACCATCGGCGCCATGCCCTCGGTAATGAACGCCATCATCGATGCGCTGGACGGCACCCAGCTGGAAATGCCGGCCACGCCTGAAAAGCTGTGGCGGCTGGCACAGGCACTGGAACAGCCGATGGCGGCGGAGTAACCCACCGCCACGCCTGTTTCAGCGAGCTGCTTGCGGGGTCAGACCAGCGCCAGCACGAACACTGCCCATGCCAGCATCAGCGCCGGCACGGTGTACAGCTGGGCCATGGCGGCATAGCCTGAAAGATAGCCGCTGGCCGTATCCAGCCCCCAGGCGCCGCGGCGGGCAAAGCAGTCAGGCCCCAGCCCTCCGCTTACCCGCGCCAGCAGCCACGGAAGCCCGTAAAACCCCACAAGCGTGACCGCGAACACCACGAAAATCACACCCAGCCCATTGCCGCCGCCAAAGGCCAGCGCCATCACGGCCACATAGCCTGCCGCGAGCCCGACCAGCGTGCCCAGCACCGGGCGCGGCATATCGAAAGACAGTGGCGGGCAGGCAGCCGGTGATACCGGTGCCTCTGCTCTGGGAGCGGCAACCACCGCGCCATTCCCCAGCCTGTCCTGTTCATTGAATTCGAGCCGCATCGTCCGTCTCCCCTGCTTGCGTTACAGTTGGGAAATTAACGGGCGGCGGCTGCCCGCGCCTTGATCAGGATCAAAGCCGGGCCGTTGTTTCAATGGCCCAGCAGCAGCGGCACTGGCGGGTCGGTCAACAGGCCGCGGGTCACGCCGCCGAAAAGCGTCTGGCGCAGCCGGCTATGGCCATAGGCGCCCTGCACCAGCAGGGCCGCATCCAGTCGCATCACCTCCTCGCGGATCACATCCTCCACGCTGCGGCCGCCATCATCGCGTTCGATCACCTCTGCCTCGATGCCATGGCGCGACAGGAAGCGCGCTGCATCCAAGGCGCGGTAGTCGCTGGGCTTCTCCTCGATGGTGAGCAGATGGACAGCACTTGCCCGGCTCAGCAGCGGCAGCGCGCCGCGCATCGCCATCGCCGCCTCGCGGGAGCCATCCCAGGCCACCACAACCACCCCGTCGAGCTTGATCCCCCTCATCTGCGGGGTGACAGCCAGCACCGGAGCGGCGGCCTGGATGGCAACATCGCCCAGCAGAGCCAGCTGCGCGCTGCTGCCATGGGCAAAGGCGCCGGCGCTCATCACCACCACATCGGCAAGCCTAGAAGCTTCGGCCAGCCGCACCACGGAATCGCCATCTCGCGAGGCCCAGTCCCAGCTCACCCCTTCGATCTTCAGCTTGGCTTCTATCGCCACCCGCTCCTCGCTGCGCTGCTTTTGTATCGCCTCCACAATAGTGGTCACCGGAAAGCCGCTCATGCCGCCATCACCCAGCGCATAAGCGGCATAAGGCGTAACCTGCAGGCAATTCAGATGGGCGCCGGAGCTGCGCGCCAGATCGAACGCCGCCTGCAGCCGCGATTCCTGCCCGTCATCGCCTTCGATGTGCACCAGAATTGTCTTCATCATTCGTCCTCCATGGCGTTCTTGCAAAGCCAGTATGCCATGAAACGGAGGCACTTGCTTTGATTCCGGTCAAGTTGCCGCGTCAGCCCCCGGGTTTAACGGCCGGCCTCTGCGGCCAGCAGGGCTGGAGCGGTAATCATCAGCTGCCGCCCGCCGCGCAGAGCAATGGCGCCAAGGCCTTGCAGCCGCGTCATCTGCCGGCTCACCGTTTCGATCGTCAGGCCGAGCAGCGCCGCCATCTCGCCGCGGCTGAGCGGCAGCTCCACTGTCGTGCCGGCAGTGCAGCCAAGCACCCCCAGCCGGCGCACCATATCTTCCAGAAAGCCGGCAACGCGCGCACCTGCGCTGGCGCGGCCCATGCGCAGCAGCCATTCGCGGGTACGGTCAAGCTCCGCCAGCGTGCGGCCCAGCAGCAGCGCCTCCAGCCGCGGATGCTCTGCCAGCGCCGCCTCGAACCGCGCGCGCGGAAAGCTGCACAACTGCACCTCGGTCAAAGCCACCACATCCTGGCCGGCGGCCCCGGTTGTGAACGGCCGGCCAATGAAGTCCCCCGGAAACAACAGGCCCACAATGGCCTCCTCCCCGCCCGCCGTGGTGGCGGAAAGCTTCATGACGCCAGACTGGAGTGTGGCGCAGAGCAGAGGCTCATCGCCTGCACGAAACAAGGCTTCGCCGGCCGCAACGGTACGCCGCGTGGCCATCACAGAGAGCGCCGCCAGTTCAGCGGGCGCCAAGGCCGCGCAAAGCGCCCGGTCCCGCACCATGCAGCTTTCGCACCGGTTGCTCATCGGCCCAATCTGCCGCACCCGGCCCCGGATGGCCAGAGGGCTTGCGCGGCAGATCCGGCGGCCATCACGGCTATCGGCTGCGGATCGCCAGCACCAGGCCAATCAACGCCAGCGCACTGCCAGCGGCAGCGGCGGCTGTCCATTGAAAGCCCTCGAACAGGGTGGAATGACCGAGCGCCACCAGCGGCACCAGCACGCCCGAATAGGCCGCACGGCCCGCCCCGACCTCGCGGATCAACTGGTAATACAGCACAAACGCCAGCGCCGAGGCCGCCAGACCCAGATAGCCAAGGGCGGAGATATAGAGCAGCGAGGTGGAGAATTGCGGCGGGCCGGAAAGCACCCAGGCGACTGCGGCATTGATCAGCACCGCATAACCCATGCCCCAGACCAGCATCGCCTCGAGCGGCTGGCTACGGCCAAAGCCAGTCGCCTGCATCACATTGGCAATGCTCGCTGCCAGCAGACCAGCGAACGCAAAGCTCATGCCGACCAGCATTTCGCCGCTGTCCACGCCGGGGCCCTCGATATCCGCCCAGCAGATGAGCGCCACGCCGATGATGCCGATGGCGGCGCCCAGCGCAAAGCGGGCCGATACCCGCACGCCTAGAAAAACGAAGGAAAACAAAGCATTCGGGATCAGCAACAACGCGTAGCTCAGCGCCACCACCCCGGAGGTCACATGCTCCTCGGCGCGGTACACAAAGTTGAAGTTGAGCACGAACTGCATCAGCCCCAGCACGGCTGCAAAAGCATGGCCGCGCCCGCTGAGGTGCAGCCGCTTGCCGGTTGCCAGGCACCAGCCGGCAAGCGCCAGGCCCGCCAGCAAAAACCGCCAGGTAACCGACCAGGATGCCGGCACTTCGCCCAGCTGGAAGGTGATGACCAGCCATGTCGAGCCCCATATCAGGGTGACAACCGCGAAAAACAGCCACAGCTTCGGCGTGAACAGCCGCTCACCGCCGGGCCGCCCTGACCCCGGCGCTGGAGCGATCGCGGGCGCGATCGCTGGCGCCGGCGCTGGCGCAAGCTCGGATGCGCTCATCCGCCGCTCAACTTCGGAGCGCCCCGGCGAGCGCCTCCACATGCGCGGCTGGCGTGTCCCAGGCGGCAACAAAGCGGGCCTGATCGCTGCCAGCAGCACCCCAGTCGTAAAAGCGGAAACCATGTTCGCGCAGGCGGGCCGCTTCGCCGGGGCGAAGCTGGAGGAACATCGCATTGGCCTCCACCGGCCGCAGCAGCCGGCCGCCCGCAGCCCCGGCAAGCGCTGCAGCAGCCGCATTGGCGGCCCGCGCGTTGCGCAGCCAGACATCTGTCTCGATCATCGCCAGCAACTGGGCTGCCAGAAAGCGGCCCTTGCTCGGCATCTGCCCGGCGCGCTTGCGGCGCCTGCGCAAGCCTTCCATCAGGCCATCCGTGGCGCTAGCGGAAAACACGATGATCGCCTCGGCGCTCATCCCGCCATTCTTTATCGCGCCGAAGCTCAGTATATCCACGCCCGCCCGCCAGCTGATATCGGCCGGATGGCAGCCGAGCGCCGCCACCGCATTGGCAAAACGCGCCCCGTCCAGATGCACCCGCCAGCCCTGCGCGCGCGCATATTCGCCAAGCGCCGCCAGCGCCGTTGGTGAATAGACGGTGCCCGCCTCGGTAACCTGGGTAAGCGAAAGCGCGGCGATCTTTTGCTGGTGCACATCGCCGCGGTGGCTGGCCAGCCCCTCGGTCAGCCGTGCCGGGTCAAGCCGGCCATGCAGACCGTCCACCAGCAACAGTTTCGCGCCGCCGGTGAAGAACTCCGGCGCCCCACATTCATCCACTTCGATATGCGCCTCGCGTTCGCACACGATAGCACCCCAGGGCGGCACCAGCGCCGCAAGTGCCAGCGCGTTGGCAGCCGTGCCGGTGCCGACCGGCAGCACCATGCACTCCGCACCGAACACCGACGAAAAGGCAGCATCGAGCCGCGCGGACCAGGCATCGGCATCATAAGAGTCATCGGCCGCCGCCGCAGCTGCATTAACGGCCGCAAGCACCTCGGGGCATACGCCGGCGGCATTGTCGGAAGCGAAGTTCATGCGGCTGCGATGGCGGTTGGCGCGGCCATGGTCAATG
>JBBQIP010000150.1:0-6340 GCA_038325045.1 Sphingomonadales bacterium | reverse complement strand
CTGGCGCTGGCGCGCGCGCTGGCGGAAGGGCGCGGGGTTACGCGGGATTTGGAGGCGGCGCGGGGTTGGGCGGGGAAGGCGGTTTTGGCCGGGGGGGATGTGGGGGCTGAGGCTGGGGGGTTTCTTAAGTCTTTGGAAATTAATAAGAAATAGCGCGGGCAAAGCCCGCGCCGTCGGACGGGTCCGGCGGATTTTCCGCCGGCCCGCCGGCCGGCCTTGCGCGAGTCGGCGCGCGGCACGCGCGCCCGCCGCGCTGCGGCTGTGATCAGAGGATCTGTAAGCCGGGTTCTGTACTGCTCGCGCAGCGACGACCATTCCTCTGGGACGGCTGTTGCCAGCCGCCTCGTGCAACCAACCCGGGCGACGCGGCCGGTTCCTGCCGTGCCGGGCTTGCGCCCGGCGTGCCGCCCCTATTCGGTCTTGCTCCCGGTGGGGTTTGCCTTGCCGCGAACCGTTACCGGCCGCGCGGTGCGCTCTTGCCGCACCCTTTCACCCTTGCCTGTATGTGCCTGCTTGCGCGTGCACATCATCGGCGGTCTGCTCTCTGTGGCACTGTCCCTGGGGTTGCCCCCGCCGGGGGTTACCCGGCACCGTGTTCCGTGGAGCCCGGACTTTCCTCTGGATTTCTCCAGCGGCCGCCCGATCCTCTGATCACCCGGGCCTCATACTGCTTGCAACCGCCCGGGGAAAGCGATTGATGCAGCCATGGCCATCCACACCCTGTTCGTCACCCGGCTCTACGAAGCTGTGCTGGACGATGCTAAATTGCTGACAGCGCTTGCCGCCAGCAGCCGCCAGCTGGCGCTTGACGATGCCGCCGGCCGCCGTTGGTGCCGCGAAAACGGCTATCCGGGCTACACCTCGTATGCCTCGTTGAACGATCTCCCCCGCCGCGACCCGGATTTCGGCGCGCTTGCCAAGCTGCTTGCCGGCCATGTCGCGGCCTTTGTGAAAGCCTGCCATATGGCGCCTGCAAAGCGCCTGCGGCTCGACAGCCTGTGGGTGAACATCCTGAAGCCCGGTGGCGGCCATTCCGGGCATATCCACCCGCAATCGGTGGTATCGGGCACGCTGTATCTTGCGCTGCCGCAAGGCGCTGCCGGGCTGCGGCTGGAAGACCCCCGGCTGCCGATGCTGATGGCCGCCCCGCCGCGAACCCCGGACGCACCGCCCGAAAGCCGCAGCTTCGTTACCCTGCAGCCGGAGCCGGGCACGCTTTACCTGTGGGAAAGCTGGCTGCGCCACGAAGTACCCCAGGCGCGCGGCAATGGTGAGCGGATCAGCATCAGCTTCAACTTCGGCGCGGGCTGAGGCGGTGGCAGAAATGATCGAGCGCGACGGTGAGGATTTCGTGGTGCCCGCCGAGCTGCTGGCAGAGGCGCTTTTGGTGCCGGCGGCCGAAGTGCCGGCCATGCTCCGCGATGGCCGCATCCGCACCCGCGCCGAGGAAGGCGTGGGCGAGGATGCCGGTCGGTTCCGGCTCAGCTTCGAGACCGGTCGGCGCCGCTTGCGGCTGGTGGTCGATGCAGACGGCGAGGTGATAAACCGCTCGACAGTCGATTTCGGCCAGGAGCGGCCGCGCGGCTGAGCTCAACCGTTCACATCGATGACAACGCTCTGAAACGCCTCCACGCCGCCGGCCTGTTCGGCCGCACGCTGGAGCGGCCCCGCCGAATCGCCTCTGGCTGTTACCACAAAACCGTTTTCGGTGAGCACCTTGGCCACCGCGACGGCGCGCACTTCGGCCAGCGTGGCAGCGCCGTCTCCGTTGCTGGCGGCACGGCCGATCGCGGCCACCCGGCCGATGTGCCAGCGTTCCAGTGCCCAGCGCACCTGCACCAGATCGGCCATCGCCGTCTGGTCGAGGTTGGCGCTGCCAGCGGCGAACCTGACCCTGAGCGGCGTGTTTACCGGCGGCACCAGCCGCAGCTGCCATTCCTTGTACCGCCCGGTCAGCCGGGTTTCGGTCGCATAGAGAGTGGCAAGCGAAACGCCGGGCCGCGCAGTGGCCAGCATCCGGTGCCCCTCCCGGTCGATCACGATATCGCCCACCGGCGTGCCGGTAGCGAGCGAAACCGCATCGAGCAGTGTGTCGGCGGTTGCGGTTTCGCCGGCCGCGCGCTGCCGTGCTGCCGCCAATGCCGAGCGTTCCTGCTCGATCCGCGGAAGATCCTGGTTGGCGACCAGCTGGTTCAGGTTGAAGGGCGCCGCCTCCCCGACAATATTCGCCCAGGCGGCGGCGATCCTGGCTTCCGCTTCGCGGCGGAATTGCCTGTCCACCACAACAGCGGTGGCAGTGGGCGGGTCGGCTTCGAACCGGATTTCCAGCTGCGAAATACGGGCGCCCTTGCTGAATTCGGCGGTAATGGCGCTACGCAGCCGGGCGGTGGCCACTGCCTCGGTGGCAATCTGGCGCAAAGAAAACGCCAGCGGCACCGATAGCACCAGGAAAACGACCGGAATGAGGATCGACTGCACCCGCGTCTGGTCGGGGGACAGGGTCTGCGCAAAGCCGTAAAGCCGCGCCATCAGCGCCGCCGTGAGCGCAATGGCGATGAAGTTGGTGAGGTAAAGCGCCAGCGCGCCGCCGAAAATCGCCATGTTCAGCGTGGCGAGGCCATAGCCCACCACAGCCAGCGGCGGCATCAGTGCAGTGGCGATGGCAACGCCCACCACGGTGGCGCCGCGCCCCTTGATGGTCGCATAGGTGCCGGCGAGCGCCGAGAAGATGGCGATCAGCAGGTCGAACAAATTGGGCCGGGTGCGGGCGAGGATTTCCGGCGTAACACCCTGCAGCGGCGAGGCGAGAACGATCATCGCGGTGATGGCGACGGCGACCAGGCTGCCGATGCCGAGCGAGGCAAGGCTCATCCGCACTTCGCGCCAATCGAAGATCGCGAGCGCGAAGCCCAGCCCGATGATCGGCCCCATGAGCGGCGAGATGAGCATCGCGCCGATAACCACCGCCGGCGAGGATTGCAGCAGGCCCAAAATGGCGATGCCGGCCGACATCAGCACCATGAACAGATAGCGCAGCGACCAGTCGGCCTCCTCGTCGATCGCCGAGACAACTGCGGCATGATCGATGCTGCCCATCACCTCGCGCCGCCACCAGCGCTTGGTCCGCCGCCACAGTTGGAAGATATCCTCCAGCCGCCGGGTCATGGCCGGTACAGTATCGGGACGTTCTGGCTCATTCATGCAAGTGGCCCGATCAGGGGTTTGGGTCGCGGAGCAGCGCCAGCAGCAGCGACCTTGTCTCCACATCGATTGTGCCGGTTACTGCTGCAGGGCGGAAGCGGCGCTGAAACGCGGCCACCGCCTCCTTTGGCCACGACACGTCATAGCCATAACGGCCGAGCGCTGCCAGCGTGCCTTCATCATGCCAGTTGGGGTCGATCACGGCTTGCGGAATGGCAGTCGCCAGCCCCTTGGCCGCCAGCCGCTGCCACGGAAATAACTCGCCCGGATCGAGCTTGCGGCGCGGCGCAACATCGGAATGGCCGACGATGAACGGCCGCGCGATGGCGTGCCGGGCCAGAATATCCTGCATCAGCCCCTCCAGCGCGCTGATCTGCTCATCCGGAAACGGCTGATAGCCCCATTCATGGCCCGGGTTGGCGAGCTCGATGCCTATGCTGGCGCTGTTGATATCGGTCAGCTGCCGCCAGCTGCTCATGCCTGCGTGCCAGGCGCGGCGCTGCTCGTCCACCAGCCGGAACAGCTGCCCGTCCTCGGCTATCAGCCAGTGCGAGGATACCTTGGCTTGCGGGTCGGTCAGCCGGTCGAGCGCCTCGGCCGCGCTTTTCATGCCGGTGTAGTGCAGCACCAGCATCGAGACCGGCAGCCGGCGCTCGTCATGGTTGGGGCTGGGCCGGTCGAACATCGGGCGGGGTGCTGCGGTCATGGCTGTACCTCCGGCTTGTCACGCGCCCGCGCGGTCCGGAGTGTGATGATCGCCACACCGATGATCGTCAGCACGCCGCCTGCCAGCATTTGCACACTCACCTTGTTGTCGAACACCACCACCGCCACAATCACCGACATGAGCGGCGTGGGCAAGGTGAGCGGCGCCACCACTGCCACCGGATAACGCTGGAACAGCCAGCTCATGCCGCCGTGCCCCACCAGCGAAGAGAGGATGCCCGAATAGGCCAGCCAGCCCCAGGTTGCCGGGGTCAGCGAGCCGACCTGCGCCAGGCCTTGCGGCTCGAACACCGCTGCCGCCAGCCCCAGCACGGGCAGGCTCACCAGCGCCAGCCAGCCCTGGGTGGTGGGCACCGAAATGCCGGAAAGGCCGCGGAACATGAGGTTGCTGGCCGCCCATGCAAGCGAGGCGCCGATGGTGAGCCACAAGGCAATGCTCTCCTTTGCAATGGCCGGATCAAAGCCCATGATTGCCACGCCGACGAAAGACAGCGCGACCGCGGCGATGCGCGGCAGCCTGATCTTTTCCTTGAACACCAGTACCGCCAGCAGCAGCGAGAAGGGCACGCCAAGCTGGCCGGCGATGGAAAGGGCCGAAAGATTTTCAGCAAACGAATAGCTGAGCCCGCCAAGGCCCATGAACAGGGCGCCCGCCACCAGCCCGGTGGCCAGCACCAGCGGCATCCGCCCCGGCTGCCAGCGCAGCCAAGGCAGGCACACCACCAGCACGATTGCATAGCGCAGGAAAACCGCCGTGAGCGGCCCTGCCGCATCCACTGCATATTTGAGCGGGACGATGTTGAACGCCCAGATCAAATTTATCAGCACCACCAGCGCAAGGTGCCCGGGCTTCACTGCTGCTTCACGCCGGCTTCACTCTGGCTTCATCCGGGCTGCATCCGGCGAGCGGACTTGCCGGATAGCGCCGCATAGGCGGTGTTGATCGCGGCCATGCGGGCTTCGGCCACGCGGATGAACTCGGACGGCATGCCTTCGGCCAGATGGCGGTCCGGGTGGTAGCGGCGAACCAGCGCATGATAGGCTTGGCGCAGCGCCGGGCCATCGGCGCCGGGGGTTACCCCGAGCACGCTCCACGGATCATCGGCCGGGGGCGCAATATGGCGGGCGCGGATTGCGGCCGCGTCGGCAGCGGCAATGCCAAGGTGCCCGGCCACGGCATCGAGATATACAAGCTCGGCCGGGTGGAAGCCGTCGGTCGCCGCGATCAGCCACAGCGCCTCCAGCAGATCTTCCAGCAGCGGCGAGCCCGGCCCCAGCAGGCGGGCTGCCTGCTGGGCATAGGCCTCGAAGCCGGCGGTAGAGGTTTTGGCCATGTCGTAGAAGCGGCGCACATTCTCGGCTTCGTAATGTTCCACGTGGAACAATTTCTGAAAGGTGTTGAATTCGCCGCGCGAGGCATTGCCATCGGCGCCGGCCATCTTTGCAGCAAGCGCTATGGCGGCAATCGTGAAGGCCACCGGGCGATCCCCTGGTCTTGCCACATCCTTGAGCAGTATGCCGAGCCCGCCACCGGCAGCGGCGCCGAACAGCGCACCGAAAGGCCCGCCAAGCAGCAGGCCCGCAGTCGCGCCGGCAAAGACGGTAAAGACGCTCATGGAAAAGGCTTATAGCCGGACCGCCAGCCGGACAAGGCTGGCAGGCTCAAGTGCAGCTGTACTGGCAGTGTCAGGCGATCAGGCGACCGCCGCAGGGTCCGGCTGCGGATCGCGCAGCGCATAGCCGCGGCCCCATACCGTTTCGATGCAGCCCGAGGCGGGCGCGCCGGCAACATGCAGCTTCTTGCGCAGCTTGCAGACGAACACATCGATGATCTTCAGCTCCGGCTCGTCGCGGCCGCCATAAAGATGGGTGAGAAACATCTCCTTCGTGAGGGTCATGCCCTTGCGAAGCGACAGCATTTCGAGAATCGCATATTCCTTGCCGGTGAGGCCAACCCGCCGGCCGTCTACCGAGACGGTGCGGGCGGCAAGATCGATGGCAACCGGGCCGGTTACGATAAGCGACTGGGCATGGCCCTGGCTGCGCCGGACCAGCGCATGGATGCGCGCCAGCAGCTCCGCCTTGTCGAAGGGCTTGGTCACATAATCATCGGCGCCGGCGCCAAAGCCGGTAACCTTGGTGCCGGTTTCCGCATCGCCCGACAGGATGAGCACCGGCGTGGTCACGCGCAGCTGGCGCAGCTGGCGCAATACCTCATGGCCGGACAGGTCAGGCAGCGTGATATCAAGCAGTACCACGTCGAATTCATAGGTGCGGGCGAACTCCAGAGCCGCTTCGCCAGTGGCGGCGGTCTCATGGTCAAGTCCGGCTTCGTCCAGAATAAGCTCGACGCTGCGAGCCATCAACCGATCGTCTTCAACAAGCAAAACGCGCATGGAACAAGCCTCCCGTG
>JBBQIP010000149.1:0-6351 GCA_038325045.1 Sphingomonadales bacterium | reverse complement strand
CGGGGGGAACAGCGATGATCAACGCCCTTGCCGATTGGGCCAATTTCGAAGGCGCGCTCAACCTCTTCCGCTACATCACCTTCCGCTCGGTCGCGGCGCTCATGACCTCGCTTGTCATCGCGCTGCTCATCGGCCCGCGCTTCATCACCTTTTTGCGCGCCAAGCAGGGCAAGGGCCAGCCGATCCGCGAAGATGGCCCGGCGTCGCACCTGCTCACCAAAAAGGGCACGCCCACCATGGGCGGGCTCATGATCCTTATCGCGCTCACCACCTCCACCCTGCTCTGGATGGATGTGACCAATGGCTTTGTCTGGGCCTGCCTCGCGGTCACGCTGGGCTTCGGCGCGATCGGCTTCCTCGATGATTATGACAAGGTGACCCGCAACCGCCACCAGGGCCTGTCGGGCCGCACCCGGCTGCTTCTGGAGTTCTTCATCGCCGGCCTTGCCTGCACCTGGATCGCCAGCCGCACCGGCACCAACCTCTACCTGCCCTTCCTCAAGGATTTCGCGATCCCGCTGGGTTTGTTCTACATCGCGTTCGGCGCCTTCATCGTCACCGGCTTCGGCAATGCGGTAAACCTGACCGACGGGCTGGACGGACTGGCCACCATGCCGATGATCATCGCCGCATCGGCCTTTGCGATCATCGCCTATCTCATCGGCAACATCCGCTTTTCCGAATATCTGGGCGTCCATCATGTGGCGGGCGCGGGCGAACTGGCGGTATTCTGTGCGGCCCTCATCGGCGCCTGTCTTGGCTTTCTCTGGTACAATGCGCCGCCGGCAGCGGTGTTCATGGGGGATACCGGCAGCCTGGCGCTAGGCGGCGCGCTCGGCACTATTGCTGTGGTCACCAACCATGAGCTGGTGCTGCTGGTCATCGGCGGGCTGTTCGTGCTGGAGACGGTGAGCGTCATCGTCCAGGTCGCAAGCTTCAAGATGACCGGCAAGCGGGTGTTCCGCATGGCGCCGCTCCACCATCATTACGAGCAAAAGGGCTGGGCTGAATCGACCGTGGTGATCCGCTTCTGGATTATCGCGATCATTCTGGCGCTGGTCGGCCTCGCCACGTTGAAGCTGCGGTGATCAGGAGCGCCGCCTTTGCCGGCTTGCGCTACGGCGTGTTCGGGCTGGCGCGCTCGGGGCGCGCCACCGCCGCCGCACTCACCGCCAGCGGCGCCGAAGTGCTGGCCTGGGATGATGGCGAGGCCGCCCGCAGCGCCTTTGAAGGGCCGCTCGCCGACCTTAACCAGGTGCCTCTCGAAGGGCTGGCCGCCATCATCGTATCCCCCGGCGTGCCGCACAGCGCACCCATATTCGCCCGCGCGGCTGCCGCCGGCGTGCCCATGCTGGGCGATATCGAGCTGTTCGCACAGGCGCGCGCCGCCCTGCCCGCCCACCGCGTTGTCGGCATCACCGGCACCAACGGCAAATCGACCACCACTGCGCTCATCCACCATCTGCTCATCGCCGCCGGGGTTCCGGCAGCGCTCGGCGGCAACATCGGTCTGCCGATCATGGCCCAGCAGCCGCTGCCAGCCGGCGGTGTCTATGTGCTCGAACTGTCGAGCTATCAGCTCGAGATCACCTATGGCCTTGCCTGCGAAGTGGCGGTGCTCCTCAACATCACGCCGGACCATCTTGAGCGGCATGGCAGCATGGCCGCCTATGCCACCGCCAAGGCCCGGCTGTTCACGATGCAGCAGCCCGGCAGCACAGCGGTCATCGGCGGGGCGGCGGCGGAGGCTTTCGGGCTGCCCGGCGCCGGCACGTCGCTGCGGGTAGAGCGCATCGAGGTGGTTACAGCCGGCGACCAGTCGCGCTGGCCAGCGCTGCAAGGCCCGCACAATCTGCAGAACGCCCGCGCTGCCGTGGCGGCGGTTCGGGCCTTGGGGCTTCAGGATACGGATATCGCGCGCGGGCTGGCAACCTTCCCGGGGCTACCGCACCGCATGGAGCGGGTCGGCACGCGCGGCGGCGTTCTGTGGGTGAATGATTCCAAGGCCACCAACCCCGAATCGACCGCGCCCGCGCTCGCGGCCTTTGCCCGCACGCATTGGATTGCCGGCGGCCGCGCCAAGGGGGCAAGTCTCGAAGCCCTGCTTCCGCACCTGCAGGCGGTGTGTGCCGCCTATCTGATCGGCGAGGCAGCCCCGCTGTTCGCGCCGCAACTGGAGCCGGTGCTGCCGGTCACCCGCTCGGGCACGCTGGACCGTGCGGTGGCCGATGCCGCCGCCGCCGCCGTGCCCGGAGATACCGTGCTGCTGTCGCCCGCCTGCGCCAGCTTCGACCAGTTCAAGGATTTCGAAGATCGGGGCGATCAGTTCCGCGCGCTGGTAAAGGCGTTACCATGAGCAGCGCCGCACCCCGCAGCGGTCCGGCCAGCCCGGTCGGCAGCACGCCCTTTTCGCGCGGGGACCGCTCGTTTCTGGGCGAATGGTGGCGCACGCTGGACAAGACGCTGCTCATCCTTGTGGTGGCATTGATCGGCTGCGGCATGATCGCGGTATCGGCGGCCTCGCCGGCGGCGGCGTTCAGGCTGTCGGGCACCAACATGCGCTATGACGAGCTGTACTTTTTCAAGCGCCAGATCCTGTGGCTGATTGTGGGGGTGCCGGTGCTAATCGGTACCTCGATGCTGGGCGGCACGCTGGCCCGGCGGCTGGCGGTTCTGGCCACGCCGGTGCTGGTGGTGGCGCTGCTTCTGGTGCTGTTCACCGGCAGCGGCGGCGATGCCAATGGCGCGCTCCGCTGGCTTTCGCTGGGCGGCATCAAGCTGCAGCCCTCGGAATTCCTGAAGCCGGTGTTCATCATCGCCACTGCCTGGCTGATGGCGATGCGCTTTGAAGATCCGGGCTTTCCCGCCCTCAGCTTCAGCTTTGCCACGCTGGCGCTCATCGCGGTCCTGCTGCTCGCCCAACCAGACCTTGGGCAGACTGTTCTCATGGCCGGCGTCTGGCTGGCGCAGGCGCTGCTGGCGGGCATGCCGCTGTTCATCGTCGGGCTCATGCTTCTGGGCGCGCTGCTGCTGGTCGGCGGCGCCTATCTCACCATGCCGCACGTGGCGGACCGGATCGACAAGTTCGTGCTCGGCACTGGCGATACCTTCCAGATCGACAAGGCGCTCGATTGTTTTCGCGCCGGCGGGCTGTTCGGCGTGGGGCCGGGGGAGGGCCGGATGAAGTTCCGCCTGCCCGAGCCGCACACCGATTACATCTTCTCGGTAATCGGCGAGGAGTTCGGGATCATCGCCTGCCTGCTCATCGCCTGCCTCTATGTGGCCATTGTCGTACGGGTTTTCCTGGCTCTTCTCGATGAGGATGATCCGTTCACGATGCTGGCTGCCGCCGGCCTCGCGACCCAGTTCGGGCTGCAAGCCACCATCAACATGGCGGTCAACGTCAACCTGCTGCCATCCAAGGGGATGACCCTGCCGTTCATCAGCCATGGCGGCTCCTCGTTCATCGCGCTGTGCCTCGGCATGGGGCTGCTATTGTCGCTCACCCGCCGCAACCCGTTTCTGCGCGCCTCCCCCTATGTCGAACGCTGGAGGGGCGCATGAGCGGCGCCCCGTTCGTGCTCGCAGCCGGTGGCACCGGCGGCCATATGGTGCCCGCCCATGTGCTGGCACAGGCACTGGGCGCGCGCGGCGAGGCGGTGCATCTGGTTACCGACAGCCGGGGCCTGCGCTTCCCCGGCCTGTTCGAGGGCATAGAGCGCACGGTGGTGGACAGCGGCTCGGTGGCACGCTCCGGGCTGGCGAGCCTGCCCGGCGTGGCGCTCTCGGTGTTGCGCGGCACGCTTGCTGCTCGCCGCCTGCTGAAGGCGCTCAAGCCCCGCGCGGTTATCGGTTTTGGCGGCTATCCGGCGCTGCCCGGCCTCTTGGCGGCACTGTCGCTCGGCCTGCCCAGCCTTATCCATGAGCAGAATGCGGTTCTGGGGCGTGTGAACCGCCTGCTCGCCCCGCGCGTGGCAGCCATCGCCACCAGCTATCCGCATGTGCGCCGCCTGCTGCCCGAATGGGCGGCGCGCACCACGCTTACCGGCAATCCGGTCCGTGCCGAAGTTATTGCGGCGCGCGGCATCCCCTTCAATGCCAGCTCCGCCCGGCTGCGGCTGCTGGTCACCGGCGGCAGCCAGGGCGCGCGGGTGCTCAACCCGCTGCTGCCGGCAGCCATTGCAGCGCTGCCAGCGGTGCTGCGCGCCCGGCTCGATGTCGTGCACCAGGGCGCCGATGAAGATGCCGCCGCCATCATCGCCGGCTATGCAAGCGCTGGCGTAAAGGCGCGCGTGCGGGCCTATTTCGAAGATCTGCCGGCTGAAATTGCAGCCGCCCATCTGGTGGTGGCGCGCGCCGGTGCCTCCACCGTGGCCGAACTTGCGGTCGCCGGTCGCCCCGCCATTTTGGTGCCGCTGCCGATCGCGGCCGATGATCATCAGACCGACAACGCCGCTGCCATGGCCGGTGCCGGCGGCGCCATTCTCATCCAGCAGTCCGCCCTCACCCCTGCAAGGCTGGCCGATGCGCTCACTGCATGGCTTGGCGATCCGGCGGCGCTCGCCACCGCCGCCGCCGCCGCGCGCAAGCTAGGCCGGCCCGAAGCCGCAGAAGCGCTCGCCGATCTGGTGATCAGGACCGGCAGCCCCGCATGACCAGCACCGCCACTCCGCAGCTCCGCCCCGGTTTCCGCACCGATATCGGCATCATCCATTTCGTCGGCATCGGCGGCATCGGCATGTCGGGCATCGCCGAGGTGATGGCCAATCTGGGGTTCCGGGTGCAGGGCTCGGACCTTTCGGAGACCTATGTCATCGAAGGGCTGCGGGAACGCGGCATCACCGTCTTCATCGGCCAAAGCGCCGAAAACGTGGCCGAGGCCTCGGTGGTGGTCACCTCAACGGCAATCCGGCCCGACAACCCCGAAGTGGTGGCCGCCCGCGCCCGCCGGCTGCCCATCGTGCGCCGCGCCGAAATGCTGGCCGAGCTGATGCGCCTGAAAAGCTGCGTGGCAGTTGCCGGCACGCACGGCAAGACCACCACCACCTCGATGGTGGCCGCCCTTCTCGATGCCGGCGGGCTCGATCCCACCGTCATCAACGGCGGCATCATCAACACCTATGGTTCCAACGCCCGGCTGGGTGCGGGCGAATGGATGGTGGTGGAGGCAGACGAGAGCGACGGCAGTTTCCTGCGGCTGGGCGGCACCTTCGGCATCGTCACCAACATCGATCCGGAGCATCTCGACCATTGGGGCGATTTCACCGCCGTGCGGGCGGCCTTCCGCCAGTTTGTCGAGCAGGTGCCCTTTTACGGCGCGGGCATCCTGTGCATCGACCATCCCGAAGTTCAGGCGCTGCTGCCGCAGATCGCCGACCGTCGGATCATTACCTATGGCTTTTCCGCGCCCGCCGATGTGCGCGGCGAGGCGGTGACACCCGTTGCCGGCGGCAACCGCTTCGCGGTCGTGGTCCGCGGCCGCGATGGGGAGCGGCGGATCGAGGCGCTGGAGCTGCCGATGCCCGGCCGCCACAATGTGCTGAACGCTCTGGCAGCCGTGACAGTCGCAGTCGAGCTCGGCATCGATGATGATGCTATCCGCACCGGTTTTGCGCGCTTCGGCGGGGTGAAGCGCCGTTTCACGCGGGTGGGCAGCATCGCCACCGCCACCCGGCCGATCACCGTGATCGATGATTATGGCCACCACCCCGTGGAAATCCGCGCCGTGCTTGCCGCCGCCCGCGAAGGCGCAACTGCACGGGTGCTGGCAGTGGTCCAGCCGCACCGCTTCACCCGGCTGCGCGACCTGATGGGAGATTTCCAGGCCGCCTTCAACGATGCCGATCTGGTGTTCGTAACCCCTGTCTATGCTGCCGGTGAAGCGCCGATCGAGGGCGTGGGTGCAGATGCGCTAGTCACCGGCCTGCAGGGCGCCGGGCACCGCGGGGCGCTAGCCGTCACCAGCGCCGATGACCTTGCCGACAAGCTGGCCGCCGAAGCCGGGGACGGCGATGTGATCGTCTGCCTGGGCGCTGGCGACATCACCCGCTGGGCAGCCGGGCTGGCCGATGCCATCACCAACCGCCGGGCTGCCGCGCCATGATGGCCGCAGCCGCCACACCGCTGCCCGGCCCGCGCGGTCGCCTCACCGCCGAGGCGCCGCTGGCACCGCTGGTCTGGTTTAAGGCCGGAGGCGCGGCGGACTGGCTGTTCGAGCCGGCCGATACCGAAGATCTGGCGCAGTTCCTGGGCGAGCTGGCACCGGAAGTGCCGGTGCGCGCGCTGGGGCTGGGCTCCAACCTCATCATCCGCGATGGCGGCGTGCCCGGTGTCATCGTGCGGCTCGGCAAA
>JBBQIP010000148.1:0-6446 GCA_038325045.1 Sphingomonadales bacterium | reverse complement strand
TCGCACCGCACCGGGCACGGTATCGGCATGGACATTCATGAACCGGTGAATCTGGTGCACGGCGAAGCGACGCTGCTGGCCCCCGGCATGTGTTTTTCAAATGAGCCGGGCCTGTACCTGCCGGGCCGCTACGGCGTGCGTGTGGAGGATTGCTTCTACATGACAGAGGCCGGGCCGCGCTGGTTTACCCAGCCGCCGCCCGACCTCGACCAGCCGTTCGCCTGAGGCAGGCCGGCGCTTCAACTCGAAGAGGCGGGCAGGCCGGCCATGACCGCGCCCCGCGCCTCGTTTTGGGCAGCGGCGATGCAGCGAGCCTGCTCGGACTTTTCGCGCACCCCGATGCCGCCATTTTCGCAAACTTCGCGCGCGGCGCGTTCGATCCGCGCTTCCAGCGTGCGCCGGCCGGCATCGCTGGAAAGGTTCAGGTCATGGATCGGGACCTGAGCGGTCCGTGCCGGCTCGGCCGCTTGGGCCGAATCAAAGGGTGTCAGCGCGATTCCGATGCATATGCCGGCGCCAACCAGGCTGCCGAGGATGGCCTTGAACCGATTTTCGATGGTTGATGAAATATACATGATTGCTCTCCCTGTTTGGCGGCTTCCGGCCGATCCGGCGCCGATGCCACCGGCATTGCATCGGCCGTGCCAAGTTCTTCGCGGGGGTAAGCGGGAAGCAATTTCAACATGTTGCCTAGATATTGTAGTAACAGATTAAGCCAGTAATAAAAACCGATTCCCATAGTTTGTATTTTCACGCTGATTATCGGCAAATTTTGCCATTTGCCGGAGGTTGCTCTCAACCCCACCATATGCGTAGGATTGAAGCATGTTGACCCAGCGCTCCCGCTACGCCCTGCGGGCCCTCATCTTCATCGCGCGCGCCAATGGCATTGCGCCGGTGCCGATTTCGGTCATCGCGGCCGACCAGAAGCTGCCCCGCAAATTCCTCGAGATCATCCTTCTCGAGATGAAGAACGGCGGCCTGGTGCAGAGCTTTCGCGGCAAGATGGGCGGCTACCGTCTGGCGCGGCCGGCGAGCGAGATCAGCTTTGGCGAGATCATCCGCCTGATCGAGGGCCCGCTGGCGCTGGTGCCGTGTGTCTCGGTGAGTGCTTACCAGCGGTGTGCAGACTGTTTTGAGGAATCCACCTGCGCAATCCGCAAGGTGATGCTCACGGTGCGGGACCAGACCGCGCGGATTCTGGACCATACGACGCTAGATGATCTGTGCCTTGACCGGATTGCCGCCTGAGCGGGCTGCGCCCGATATTTGCTTCAGAAGCTGCTGGCCTCGCGGCGAAGTTTCAGGCTTTCACCGCTCGGTGATTTGAGCAGCGCCGCTCCGGATGGATCGAACGCGAGCGTGGTGACTGCGCCCAAGGTGCTGAGAAACTTTGTTTCAAGCTGCATGAGCGCCGGCGCACAGGCCATTTTGGTGGCCGCAAATGGCCCGAATTTCACGCGAGTGCCGTTCTGGGTCCAGGCGCCGGAAAAGCGGTTGCACCCGGCTCTGCCGCTAACCCGGCTGGTGTTGTGGTCGCCGGGGTCAAAGCTGATCTCCAGCCGGGCAGAGTCGATCACGCCGCCGCCGTTCACATCCTCGACCAGCCATGGCCCGCCTTCCAGGCTGCCGGTGAGAGGGGGTGGCTCGCCCTTCATCAGGCGCTCGGCTTCCGCCGTGTTGCAGCCGGCGAGTGCGGCCATGCCAAGGCCAAGGAGGAAGCGCATGCGCAAGATCCTGTCCTTACAGCGGCCGGCGACGCAGTTCGTCGCGGATTTCGGCGAGCAGGGCCTCGCTGGCGCTGGGAGCCGGGGGCTCGGCAGCCGGCGCCGGCTTTTCCTCCTCCTTCTTCATTGCGGAATTGGCGGTGCGACCGATCATGAACACCACAAACGCGATGATGAGGAAGTTGATGAGCGCGGTCAGGAACTTGCCATAGCCGAGCAGGGGCACGCCAGCGGCCTTCAACGCCTCGTAATCGGTAGGGAGGCCGGCATAATCTGCCGGAATGGAGCCGAGCATGACGAACAGGCTGGAAAAGTTGATGCCGCCGGTAAACAGCGAGATAAGCGGCATTATCATCTCGTCGGTAAGGGCGCTGACGATGGAGCCGAAAGCGGCACCGATGATAACGCCGACCGCGAGATCGAGAACATTGCCGCGGGCAATAAAGGCCTTGAATTCCTGAAGCACCGCGCTCCCCCCTGTTGCAATTGCTGCAGCAGCACTATGTTTGCGGAAAGCGGCCAAGGTCAATCGCTCATCACCGCATTGGCCGCAGGGCAAACGGTTTCACCTGTTTTGAAAGGACCATCAATGGCCAATGCGCTTCGAACCCCAGCCCGGCTGGCGCTGATTGCCGGCGCGGCGCTCGCGCTTTCCGGCTGCGGGATCAACAGCATCCCCACCGCCGAGGAAAATGTGAAGGCCAAATGGGGTGACGTTGAAAACCAGTATCAGCGGCGGTCCGACCTCATCCCCAACCTCGTCAACACGGTGAAGGGTTTTGCAGCGCAGGAGAGCCAGGTGCTGGAGGCGGTGACCAGGGCGCGTGCCAGCGCAAGCCAGATAACGGTCGACCCCACCAAATTGTCCGACCCCGCGCAGATGGAGGCGTTCCAGCAGGCCCAGGGCCAGGTTGGCAGCGCGCTCGGCCGGCTGCTGGTGACGGTGGAGAAATACCCCGACCTCAAGTCCAACGAAAACTTTTTGCAGCTGCAGTCGCAGCTGGAAGGTACCGAGAACCGCATCGCGGTGGCGCGGCGCGACTATAACCAGGCGGTGCAGGCCTATAATACCGAGATCCGCACCTTCCCGGCGATCATCGCTGCCAAGGTGATTTACGGGGCCGAGCCGGTGGCGCCGTTCAAGGCAACCACCGTGGGCGCGGAGACGGCACCGACCGTCAGCTTCTGATGAAGCGGCGCCCGCCTGAGGACTGGCGGGACCATGAGTATCGCCAGATGCAGAACTACCGTGCCGAAAGCCGGCTGAGCCGCATTGCGCTGGTTCTGGCGGCGGTCGCGGCGCTGCTGGCTATGCTTATGGGCATCGCCAGTGAAGCGCGTGCCCAGCCGGCGTTTCCGCCACTGGCCGGGCGGGTGACCGATGCGGCCGGAATGCTGCCGGCCGATGTGGCGGCAGCGCTCGATGCGAAGCTGGCGGCACTCGAAACCGCGACCGGCACCCAGCTGGTGGTGGCCACGGTGCCCGATCTCGGCGGGCTGGAGATCGAGGACTATGGCTATCAGCTTGGCCGCGAATGGGGCATCGGCCAGAAGGATACCGATAACGGCGCCATTTTGCTGGTGGCGCCCAACCAGCGCCGGGTGCGGATCGAGGTGGGCTATGGGCTGGAAGGCACGCTTACCGATGCCCTGACCTCGCAGGTTATCAGGCAGGATATCCTGCCCCGGTTCAAGGCCGGCGACATGGCCGGCGGCGTGGAGGCGGGCGCCGATCGGCTGGTGGCCCTGCTACAGCTGCCGCCAGCGGAAGCCGCAGCGGCGGCCGAAGCGGCCCGGGCGGCAGCGACCGGCGAGGAAGCGCCGAACGTGATTTCGGTGATCGTCTGGATTTTGATCATCCTGATATGGATTTTCTTTTCCGTAGCGCGCGGCGGCCGGGGTCGCAGGCGCGGATCCTCGATCATCTGGGGCCCGGGCATTGGCGGCGGCGGCTGGGGCGGCGGCGGTTTCGGTGGCGGTGGCGGTTTTGGCGGCGGTGGTGGCTTTGGGGGTGGCGGCGGCGGTTTTGGCGGCGGCGGATCATCGGGGAGCTGGTGATGCTGTTCACTGCACAGGACCGCGAGCGCATAGGCGCCGCCATCGGCGCGGCAGAGGCCGATACCGCCGGCGAGATCGTGGTGATCGTCTCCACCGCCAGCCACCGCTATGGTACCACGGCGCTAAGCCTGGCGGCGCTGGTGGCGCTGGCGGTGCCGGTGGTGGCGGTGCTCAGCGGCTGGTCACCGGCGGCGCTCAACCCCGGCTGGACGACCGGCGAGGCCACCAGCCTTGAGCGCCGCAGCCTGGAGGTTCTGATTCTGGTGCAGACGGCGGTTTTCGTGGCGGTGCTGGCGCTGGGCTGGTGGACTCCGCTGGCCCGGCTGTGCACGCCGCACGGGCTGCGACGGGACCGGGTGCACAAACATGCCATGGTTCAGTTTCGCGCGCGCGGGCTGGAGGCGACTGCCGGCCGCACCGGGGTGCTGCTCTACATCGATGAGCCAGAGCATATCGCCGAAGTGATTGCCGATACCGCCGTTTTTGAAAAAGTGCCGGCCGAGCACTGGGCCGACACCATAGATGCGCTCACCGCAGGCATCGCCCGGGGCGAGCCGGCGGAGGGCATGGTGACGGCAATCAGCCGCGCCGGAGCGGTGCTGGCGGCGCATTTTCCGCCCGCCACAGACAACAGGAACGAGCTGCCCGACCGGATGATCGAGATTTAGAGTGGCTTGAGGCTGAGTTGGGCGGCGGTTCGCTCCTGCGCCTCCGCATCTATCGGCCAGCGGCGGACCAGCAGGGCGGCGGCGCCGGCCAGCAGCACCGGCGGCACCACGAACAGGAATTCAAGGCCCATGAGCGCAGCCGGGGCATTGCCGGTGCCGAGCGCGGGGATGAAGCCGATCAGGCCAAGCAGCGGGAAGGCGAGGCCGACGGGCACCGCATAGCCCAGCTTCTGCACAGCGGTGAGGAGCGCATAGAACAGCCCGGTCTGCTCCCCGCCGCTGGCCAGTGTCGCGCTGTCCGAAAGGTCTGCCAGCATGGCGCGCAGCAGGAAGGTGGGCGCTGCATAAGGCAGCCCGGCGAGCGCCATGCCGAGCGCTGCAAGCGGCAAATTGCCCGAAGGGAGCAGGATGGTGGCAAATTGGAACAGCATATAGGTGCCCAGCGACCAGAGCAGCGCCCGATGCTTGGAGGTGCGCCGCGCCAGCCATAGCCAGAACGGCGCCGCTGCCAGCCCGCTCAGGAAATAGGGCAGCAGCAACAGGCTTGCCTCTGCGGTGGAATAGCCGCGTGCGGCCTCGAAATAGAACAGCAGCAGCGCCCCGGCGATGCCCGGCCCCAGATTGGAGAGCAGGTCAACCGCCAGCAGCCGGCGCAGGAGCGGCAGGGCCAGCGCGCCGCGGAGTGCGGCCATCCCATGGCCTTCACCGGCCGGGGTTCGGGCCGGCCTCTCCGGCAGCACGGCAATGGCTAGCGGCACCGCCAGTGCCAAGGCGCCGATGATGGTCCAGCCGATGGCGTGAATGGCGCCCGCCCGGTCGGCGCCCATTGCCATGGTGGCGAGAGGGGGCACGGCGAGAATGCCGATCATGCCGACGATGTTGGCGGCCTGCCACCAGCCGAATATGCGCGAGCGCTCGTGATATTCGTCCGAAAGCACCGCTCCCCAGGAGGTGTGCGAGACAACCGCCAGCGAATAGCCCAGATACATGAGCAGCAGGCCCGCAAAGGCCGCAAAGGCGCTGATGCCGGGCTTGGCGAAAAACACCGCCGCCACGCCCAGCGCCAGCAGCAGCGCGCCGGCGCCGAGCCACGGCCGGAAGCGGCCGAAGCGGCTGCGCGACCGGTCGATGAGCAGGCCGATCACAGGATCGAAGGGCACATCGGCCACCCGCACAATAGCGAATATCAGCCCGACAATGCCGATATCGAGGCCCAGCGTGGCGGTGTAATAGGCCGGCAGGAGCACCACCACCGGCAGGCCGATGGCCGCACCCGGCAGACAGGGCGCGACAAATGCCGCGAGTTGACCGCGGGTCAACCTCAATGCCGTCCTCCCCCACCCCGGACCTTGCCGGGAGACCGACCTTATTCGAGGTTTCCGAATGCAGCCAGCTTTCGTGCGAGCTGGACCGAGGCCTCCCGGTCAGGCCGGGCCAGCGAGGCGGCGAGCTGGACCCCCTGGGCGCGCAGCTTTGCCTCAAAGGCATCGGCAGCAGGCAGGGTTTCGATGCCCTTCAGGGCTGCGGCTGCACGGGCTGCGTTTTTTTCACCAAGGTCAAGCGCGGTGAGCGCATAAAGGGTGCGGTAGGCCGGGTTGCGCGGCGCCAGCTTGAACACCTGCGCATAGCCGCGCTCGAACTCGCTCGTTTTCGCGCCCAAAACAGCGCCTGCCATGAAGCCGCCAAGCGCTGCAACGCCGCCGCCGTGCCAGCCCGCGACCGCCGACCAGGCCAGCGGATTTTCAGGATGCCGGTCGCGCACGTCCAGAAACCGGTCGCGCGACTGTTTGGCCAGGCCCGGGGAATTGGCCAGCTTGGCGCGGTAACCTACCGCCACCCCCTTTTGCAGCTGCGCCTCCGCATTGCCGGGGGCGCGGGCGAGCGCTGCATCGAAATCGCGTTCGGCAGCCTCCACAATCGCTACTGCCCGGGCCTTGTCGCGGGTTTCATAGGCCGCCTGCCAGAGCTGCGAGCGGCCGGCACGGATAAACCC
>JBBQIP010000147.1:0-6452 GCA_038325045.1 Sphingomonadales bacterium | reverse complement strand
GCTATATCGCCGTCATCCTGCTGCCCTGGAGCTTCAAGCTGCTGAACGGCGTGCTGATGGACAGGTTCCTGTTCGCCCCCATGGGCCGGCGCCGGCCATGGATCATCGCCGCCCAGCTGGTGCTGGTCGCTGCCATGCTGGTGCTCAGCGCCAACGCGCCCCGGGCCGATGATCTGGCATTTCTCAGCCTCTGCGGCTTCCTCATCAACCTGGCGGCGGCGTTTCAGGATGTCGCCATCGATGGCATGGCCATCGATATCGTGCCGGTGGCAGAGCGCGGCACCGCCAATGGGGTGATGTGGGGCGGCAAGACGCTCGGCATCGCCGGCTCCACGGTGGCCTGCGGCGCGCTGATTGCCGATCACGGCTTTGCAGCGGCCGTGCTGGTGCCCGCCGCCACCATCGCCGCCATCCTGCTGCTGCCACTGGCGCTCAGGGAGCGCCCCGGCGAACGGCTGCTCCCCTGGACATATGGCAGCGCCGCCGGCGCCGATATCGCGGCGCCCCGCCTGCTACGCATCCTAGCCGATCTGCTGCGTGCCATGCTCGGCCCGCGCAACCTGCTGCTCATCGCCGGCATTTTTGCGGGCTTTGCCGGCTACGGCCTGAAAACCGCCTTTGTGCCGATCATGGCGGTGCAGACTTTGGGCTGGAGCCAGCAGGCCTTTACCAGCCTCGCCGGCGGTGCCGATCTCGCTGGCGGCATCTTCGGCATCCTGCTCTCGGGCTGGATCGCAGACCGTATCGGCCATGGCCGCGCCATCATCGCATCGCTGCTGCTGCTGGCGGGCCTTCACGGCGGCATGGCGGCGCTCGCCACCCAATGGCAGGCGCCCTACCTGTTCGCCGGCTATTTCAGCCTGCACGCGCTGCTGTTCGTGCTGCTTTCGGTGTCGGTTTATGCCAGCGCCATGGACAATTGCCGCCCGGTCATCGCCGCCACGCAATTTTCGGCGTTCATGGCAGTGCTCAACCTCGGCACTTCGGCGGGCGCCCAGCAGCTGGGCTGGGTGCGGGCGGATATGGGCGATGCCGGCGTGCTGGCGGTGGCCGCCGGGCTTTGCCTCGCCGGCGCATTCTGCTTTGCGCTTTCGGCGCGCGCGCGGGCGCAGGCTGCTACTTCTTCTGGGCCTTATTCTTCTGGGCCCATTTGATCTGGTAGAGGTCGAACCGGCGGTCGCGCAGGTTCCGCACCGTGCCCTGCGCCCGCGCCCAGTTGAGGTCGGCAAGGTTCAGGTCGGCCACCGTCACCGTCTCCACATTTTCCGATGCTTCGGCCGCAATCCCGTCGCGCGCAAACGGAAAGTCGCAGGGGGTGAGGATGCAGGACTGGGCATATTGCACGTCCATATTCTCCACGCCCGGCAGATTGCCCACATTGCCCGACATCACCACATAGCACTGGTTTTCGATAGCGCGGGCCTGGCTGCAATAGCGCACGCGCAGATAGCCCTGCCGGCTGTCGGTGCAAAACGGCACGAACAATATCTTGGCGCCCTGGTCCACCAGCCGCCGGGCGATCTCGGGGAATTCGCTGTCGTAGCAGATCATCACGCCTATCGGCCCGCAATCGGTCTGGATGGTCTCGATCAGGTCACCGCCCTGGATGTTCCACCAGTAGCGCTCATTGGGGGTGGGGTGGATCTTCTCCTGCGCGTGCACCGCCCCGTCGCGGAGGAACACATAGGCCACGTTGTGAATGTCGCCGTCGGGCATCCGGGTCGGGTGCGAGCCGCCGATGATGTTGATATTGTAGCTGATAGCCAGCTTCTGGAACGCCTCGATCAGCCGCGGGGTAAACTCGGTCAGCGCCTCTATCGATTCCTCGGGGTTCAGCTTGCGCTTCATCGTGGAGAGCAGCTGCAGCGTGAACAGCTCCGGAAACACCACGAAATCGGAGCGGTAATCGGCGGTGATGTCCACGAAATATTCGATGTTGGACATGAATTCGTCAAACGAGCTTATCGCCCGCATCTGCAACTGCACGGTGGCGATCCGCACGCCCTCATGGTCCGCCTTTACCAGCCGCTTTTTCAGTGTTTCCTCATGCGCATAGGGGTTGCGCCACACCATCTTGGCCGCATAGCCGAGCGACTGCTTGTCCGAGCCAAGGTAATTTTCCAATATCCCCATCGGCTCGAAGCCCAGCCGCAGCTGGAACGAGGCCACCTGGTCCCGCACCCGCCGGGCCTGAACCGCGTCCAGATACTCGCCCGGCGTCGCAAATTCCTTGCGCCTTTTGGCATAGCCCGGCATCCGCCCGCCAAACACGATGCCTTTCAGCTCCATCTGCTCGCACAGCCGGCGGCGCGCGTCGTACAGCCGCTGGCCGATCCGCAGCCGGCGGAAGTTCGGGTCCACGCAAATGTCCATCCCATAGAGCCAGGTGCCCAGCGGGTCGTGCCGCGACCCATAGCCGCCGCCGGTAATTTCGGCCCATGTATGGGGCGCAAAAGCAGTCTTCTCGTCGATCATGAAAGTGGCGCAATAGCCCACGATCAGCCCGTCATATTCAGCGACGATCTTGCCTTCCAGAAAGGTCGAAAGCTGGCCCTGGATGACCCCCAGCGTATAGCCGCCGATATCGGTGTACGACCGGTCGGAAAGATCGAGAATGGCCTCGGCATCGGCAGCTCGAGCGGTCCGCAAACTGAGGCGGGCCTTGGCAGGCGTTTTCACAGGCTATGGGTCTTTCGTGTCATCAAGCAGGAGTGGCGGTTCAACTCCAATAGCCTGAAACGCCACCCCGCCGCAAAAACCAGCTCCGCAGCCTGTTTTGCACGCAGCCGGAAAACAGCATTTCAAATGGCTACAACGAAAAACCCTGAATTCGCCCGATCGCAGACAGCCGGCTGCGTCGAAAGCCCCTTAACGGCTCCTGCTACTGGCAATAAGCACATCGCCTTGACAGGGCACTGAGCCTTGACAGGGCGCTGGCAATTTCGTTCCGATCCTGAAATGTTGTGTTCAACGCTGTGGCTTGCGCGCCGGGACGGGCAGGTTCCCAACATCGGGGCAGCAATTGCTGCACGGCTGCTACGTGCGGGCGCTTTTGCCGGGGTGTTCATGGTTACGGCCTGCGGGGCAGGGGAGACCGGGATGGAACAGGCGGTGCTGTTCTCCGCGCTGGAGGGCCAGGTGCTCCAGAACGGTCGGCCTCTGGCCGGCGCCACACTTGTTCGCGAATGGGATTTTCCTGAAAACAAGGTGCAGGGCCGCGACGAGACCATGACCGACTCCAATGGCCAGTTCCGGCTGGCCGTCGTGCTTCATCCCTATCGTCGGTCGCGCTTCTTTCCGCAGCAACCGGTTGTGGCGCAGCTAATTCGTGTCAGCCACAGCGGCACCGAATGGCGAGTTTGGGGCGGGTCAAAAACCAATCTGCAGGCCGGCACCGAAGCGGACAGCGACTTTATCGAGGGCACGTCACCAAATCTGCCAATCAGGGTTGTCATCGATCTGGATTCGCCAAGAGCATACCGCGGGGCAGTCGTTGGCCACACCTTCTTCCAGCAGCCATAAGCCTGCCCGGTCCTGGCCCCGGTCCTGGCCCCGGTTCAGCACAGGTTTCGCCCCGCCCCGCCCGATTGGTCATGATGTGCCGCGAAAGGTTGGCTTATTTTTTGGCCATATCGATCAACTGCGGCACCGTATAGGCCACGCCGTTGGTGATAACGGTCCGCACATTGAAGGTGTTGGCAATGTTTTCCCTCGGATCGCCCTCGATCAGCACGATGTCAGCCAGCTTGCCGGCCTCTAGCGTTCCGGCTTCGAGATTGAGGTTTTTGGCCGAAGTGACTGTAGCGGCTTGCAGGGCCTGAAAGGGGGTGAGGCCGGCATCGACATAGGAGGCGATTTCAGCGTGGAGGTTGATGGCGATGGTGGTGTCGGTACCGGCGGTAACCCTGGTTCCGGCATCATGCATCGCTTTCAGGGATTTCAGGCTGCCGCTGAAGAATGACGCTCGCAGCCCTGCGAGCATCGGGTTCTGTTCCCTGACCGACTTTTGCGCCCAGCCAGGGTAGAGGCTGAGGCGCGGATCGTTGCGGTAGGACGGATTTTTTTCGAGCAGACCGATAAGGGCACCGAAATTGGTGGGGGTGAGCGCGCGCTGGCTCTTGCCGAAGAGCTGGATGACATCCTCATAGGCCCGGCCCTGCGGCCCCTGCTTGGGGGAATAGCCGCGGCGGCTGGTGGCGCCGAGATGCTCGGTGGCATCCACGCCGGTGAAAGCTGCAGGGAAGATTTCATGGCCCGTGACAGGGATGCCCATCTCGTGGGCGGCCTCGACTATGCGACGCTGATAAATGTCCGGCATGCGCACATAGCTTTTCATCATGTCGTATTTGAGCAGACGAGCGCGCTCCAGCTCGCGTTCGAGATGCGCCGGGCCGGCAACCGCGACGCCCATTTTATAATAGACGCGCTGCCATTCGAGCAGCGGCCCGTTGGTGTAGATGCGCGGGCCGATGCGCACACCGGCTTCGGCGGCCTCCCGGTCTTCTATGCCGTCATAGGGCTGGTTGCCGGGGTCGCGGACGGTGGTGATGCCATAGGCCAGCCAGGCGCGATGGGCATTGGCGCCGAAATCCTTCTGCACATGGGCGTGATGTTCGATCAGGCCGGGGATGGCGGTTAGATTGGAGGCGTCGATGAACGTGCCGCCGCCATGGCCGGCGGGATCATGATCCACGATCGCCGTGATGCGGTTGCCGTCGATGATGACATCCTTGTTCCTGTGGGTAACGTCGGTAACGGAATCGACGAGTTTGCCGACATGGATGACGGTGCGGCCGGCAGGCTTGGCAAGGGTGTAGCTGAGATCGATAGGGATTTCGGTGATTACGCCGGTCTCGACATCCAGCTTCTTCACCTTGTCGGCGGCCTGGTAGGTGAGGGTGCGGCTATCGGCAGCCCATGACGGGAAATAGGAGATTTCGGAGGTGTAGGTTCGCGGCGGGCCTGCCGGCTTGCCGCCGGCGCCAACCGGCCAGATCTTGAGCAGACCATCATAGATGGCGGCCATTTTCGTGCCATCGGGCGACCATGCGGGGCCGCCGCCGCCGCGCGTATCGATGGAGACATTCTCCTGCGGAATCTGCCAGAAAGGCTCGGTCTTGCCATCGGTGGGGATGACGAAAACCTGGTTGGTGCCCTCGCGGAAGCTCGACGAGAATTTGTAGGAGAGGCCGATGGCGAGGTAGCGACCATCCGCCGACCAGCTGGGCGAGCCGGGCTGGCCGAGCGAGCCCTGCAGCCGGGTGACCTTGCCGGTGGCAACATCGATGAAGCATACGCCGGCCACGCCCCACATGCCGTCGACATCAATATAGGCGATGCGCGAGCCGTCGGGCGACCAGGTGGCGCCAAGGGGCTGGGTGTCGATGTTGGTAAGCTGCCGGTCGTTGCCGGACTTGAGATCGCGGATCCAGAGCTGCGGCAGGCCGCCACCCTTGTCCGAGGTGTAGACAAGGCTGTTGCCATCGGGCGACCAGGCGACATCGGCGTCCATGGCGCTGTCTTTGGTCAGGTTCTCGGGCTTGCCGCCTTTGGTGGACAGCCGCCAGACATCGCCCAGCGCCACAAACGCAATCTGGCTGCCATCGGGCGACAGGGCCGGCTTGACGATGCCCAGTGCGCGGCGCGGGGCGGTGCTGTCATAATCATGCTTGGCACGGGTGTAGCTGGGGCGGGTGACTTCGAGGCGGGCATCGAAGGGAATGGTGGTGAGGCGCGATCCGCTGCGCTGGCGGATCTTGCCGTCCGAGATGTAGGTGTAGCTGCCGTTCGCACTCCAGGACGCCCGGAAGGGGAAGACGTTTTCGGCGGCGGAGACGGTTTTGCCATCGATTTCGAGGCGGCTGCCTTTCGTATCGGCGACCACATAGGCGAGCTGGCCGGCGGGGCCGAAGGAGGGGGCATCGAGCCGGGCGCCGTCGATCGATTTCAGGCTGCGTTCTGCGCCGGTGGACAGCGTTGTGACCCAGAGCGCCGAACCGGCCGCGCGGGTGCTGGAATAGCCGATGTCCTGTCCGTTCGGGGACCAGCTCGGCATCCGGTCCTCTCCGGGGTCGGAGGTGACCTGGGTGATGGCGCCGGTGGCAATGTCCAAGGTCCAGATATTGTAGTTGGGGCCACCCTTGCCGAGCCTGTCCGAGGAGAAGGCGATGGTGCGGCCATCGGGCGACCAGGCAGGCTCCCGGTCATCATAGACACCTTCGGTGAGGCGTTTGGCGCCTGAGCCGTCTGCGTTCGCGGTCCAGAGGTCATAGCCGCCTTCGCGAAAGGCAAAATAGGCAAGCTTGCTGCCATCGGGCGACCATGTCGGTTGGCGGGCATCGTTGAAATAATCGGTGAGCAGCGTGGCGCGGCCACCGCCGGCGGGGACCAGCCACAGGCTGCCCTGAAGATCGATGGCGAACATCTTGCCATCCGGCGAGGCACTGACCGAC
>JBBQIP010000146.1:0-6477 GCA_038325045.1 Sphingomonadales bacterium | reverse complement strand
CCTTGGTCTGGGCAGCGGCGGCTTCGCGGGCTTTTGCCTCCGCCTTGCGGTCGTTCTTCTTGTCGGCCTTGGACTTGCCGTCGCCGGCCGCCGGCTTGCCGAGGATGGTATCGGTATAATCATCGAGGCTGCCGGCGAATTCGCGGGCGCGGCCTTCGTTCACCAGCACCAGCCGGTCAGCACTCGCCTCGATCATGTGGCGGTCGTGGCTTACCACCACCACGGCGCCTTCATAATCGTTGAGCGCCTGCACCAGCGCCTCGCGGGTATCGACATCGAGGTGGTTGGTTGGCTCATCGAGGATGAGCAGATGCGGGGCATCGCGGGTGATGAGCGCCAGCGCCAGCCGGGCGCGCTCGCCGCCCGACATGCGGCCCACTTTCTGCTCCGCCATCGCCCCTGAAAAGCCGAATCTACCCAGCTGGGCACGTACCGATGAGGGCGTGGCACCCTTCATCAGCCGGCTCATGTGTTCGAGCGGCGTGTCGTCCACGTCCAGCTCCTCCACCTGATACTGGGTGAAATAGCCAACGCGCAGCTTGCCCGGCGCGTGCTTGCTGCCCGCCATCGCCGGCAGCTGTCCCGAAAGCAGCCGCGCCAGCGTGGTCTTGCCATTGCCGTTGCGCCCCAGCAGCGCCAGCCGGTCATCCGGGTCCAGCCGCAGGTCGATCTGTTCGAGAATCGCCTTGCCGTCATAGCCAACGGCCGCCGAATCGAGCTGCACCAGCGGCGGCTTCAAGGGTGCGGGCGAGGGAAAGTTGAAGACCAGGGTAGGGTCGGTCGCGGCCTCGGCAATCGGCTGCATCTTGGCCAGCGCCTTCTGGCGGGACTGGGCCTGTTTGGCGGTGCTGGCCCGCGCGCTGTTGCGGGCGATATAATCCTGCAGCCGGGCGCGCTGGGCGGCCTGGGCATCGCGCGCGCTGGCCAGCTGCGCCAGCCGTTCGGCGCGCTGGCGCTCGAAACTGTCATAACCGCCCGGATAGAGCGTGATTCGGCCGGCCTCCAGATGGAGGATATGATCGACCACATTGTTCAACAGGTCGCGTTCATGGCTGATGACGATGATCGTGGCGCGGCATGATTTCAGGAAGCTTTCCAGCCACATCGTCGCTTCGAGGTCGAGGTGGTTCGACGGCTCGTCGAGCAGCATCAGATCGGGCTCGCTGAACAGCAGCGCGGCCAGCGCAACCCGCATCCGCCAGCCGCCCGAATAGCTGTCCAGCGGGCGGTGCTGGGCGGCTTCATCGAACCCCAGGCCGGTGAGGATCCGGCTGACCCGGGCGGGCGCTGTATAGGCATCGATGGCGATAAGCCGGTCGTGGATTTCGGCCAGCCGCTCGGGCTCGGCGCCGGCCTCCTCCTCCGCCATCAGGCTGGCGCGCTCCAGATCGGCGGCGATAACTTGCTCGAAAGGCGTGGTCTTTCCCGCCGGTGCTTCCTGCGCCACATAGCCCATGCGGGCCGATTTGGGCATGTCGATGCTGCCGCTATCGGCCTCGAGCTGGCCGGCGATCACCTTCATCAGCGTGGATTTGCCGGCACCGTTGCGGCCGATGAAGCCGATACGGCCGCGCGGCGGCAGCGTGGCCGATGCACCATCGAGAATGGTGCGGCCGCCGAGGCGGACGGTGACAGCGTTGATGGTGAGCATGGGAGCGTCTTTAGCGGCGAAAGTGGCCGCGGCAAAGCCGCGTCCTGACGTCAGACGAGATCGGCCAGCGAGGCTGTCCGCCTCGCTGGCCGAGCTTGCGCCTCTGGCGCGGCAGCGTGGCTGCCGCTTGGGGCGCTGCGCTTACTTCTGCGTGCTGAGATACGCGATCACATTCGCGCGATCTTCCGGCTTCTTGAGGCCGGCAAAGGCCATCTTGGTGCCGGGCATGAACTTCATCGGCGCTTCCAGATACTTGAACAGCGTGGCCGCATCCCAGGTCACGTTGCTCTTGAGGTTGGCGGCGCTGTACTTGAAGCCGGCCACCGAGCCGGACTTGCGGCCGACAACGGCATTCAGCGACGGACCGACCCGGTTCACACCCTTGGTGGTCACGTGGCAGGCCTTGCACTGGTTGAACACCTTTTCGCCGGCGGCCGCATCGCCCTTGGGCATCTGGGCGGCGGCGGGGATGGCCGCAAAAGCGGCGAAGGCGGTGGCGACGATGAATAGCTTGGTCATTTCTCATCCTGCTTCAGGGGACTGGAGTGGCCCGGAATAATAGCCTCTTCATGAATGTGCAATTGCCGGCTCGTCGCAGATTCAATCCGAACAAAGAAATTCGACCAGCGCGCGCACCTTGGGCTGTCGCCACTGCGGGGCTGCGGCCGACAGCCACCAGCCGCCCTGCGCCGGTACCGGATCGCCGTGTTCCACCAGCCGGCCTTCGGCAAGCGCGGCCGCAGCCAGCAGCCCCGGCACCAGCGCCGGTCCAAAGCCGGCCAAGGCGGCATCGAGCGCCAGCCCGGCATCGGCCATGATCGGGCCATCCGCCTCGGGATCGAGCGGATGGGCTATGCGCGGGGCGTCTTTGGGGCAATCGGGGCAGGCCACCAGCCGCAGCATCTCCTGGCCCATGACCCGCGCGTGCACCCCTTCCGCATCGGGCGCCTCGCCGAAGTGCAGCGCCAGATCGAGGTTGGCCTCGGTAAAATCGGGCACGCCCTCCAGGGCAGACAGTACCAGCCGCAACCCCGGATTCGCGCGCGCATAGGCTGCCAGCCGTGCGGCCAGCCATTTGGCGGTAAGATCGCGCGGGGCAGCAAGGCTGAGCATGTTCGAGGCCTGGCCCTGCTGCATCACCCGCACGCTCTCCTCGAACTGGCGAAAGCCTTCGCGCAGCGCCGGCAACGCGCGTGTCGCCTCCGGGGTCAGCTCAAGTCCCCGGGTCATGCGGCGGAACAGGATGACCCCCAGCGTTTCTTCCAGCGCGCGCACCTGCTGGCCCACGGCGGCGGGGGTTACCGCAAGCTCATCGGCCGCGCGGGTGAAGCTCAGGTGCCGGGCGGCGGCATCGAATACCCGCAGCGCATTCAGGGGAAGATGGGTCCGCTTCATGCGCCCGGCCCGGCTCAGGCAGAACCGGTTTCGGGGCCAATGGCGGGCTGTTCCAGCGCAAACTCGGGAATCTGCACGGCAAAGCAGCTATTGTCCTGCTCCATCAGATATTCGCCGGTCATGCTGCCGCGATCGGTGGGCAGCGGGCAGCCCGAGATATAATCGAAACTGCCGCCGGGCGGGATCAGCGGCTGCTCGCCCACCACGCCCTCGCCGTCAACGGTCGAGGACCGGCCGACGCCATCAGTGATCGTCCAGTGGCGGCGCAGCAGCTGCACGGCGGAATCGGAGCCATTTTCGATGCGGATATGATAGCTCCACACCCAGCGGCCCGCAGCCGGGTCCGATTGTTCGGCCAGAAAGCGCGGTGCCACCCGCACGGTGATGCCTCTTGTGGTCTCTGACCTTGCAAAAAAGCCCGTCAGCGGCACCGGCGCGACCTTCAAAGGCCGATACGGGCGAGCGCCCGGTCGAGATCGTCGATAAGGTCGGCCGGGTCTTCAAGGCCTACCGAAAGCCTTAGCAGCCCTTCGGTAATGCCCATCTCGGCCTGAACCTCGGCGCTCACGCTGGCGTGGGTGGTGCTGGCTGGATGGGTCATCAGCGTGCGAGAATCGCCCAGATTGTTGGAAATGTCGATAAGCTCCAGCGCATCGAGCAGCCCGTGCGCGGCCGGGCGGCCACCATCCAGGGTGAAGGCAATGATGGTGCCGCCGCTCAGCATCTGGGCGCGGGCCAATTCTGCCTGCGGATGCGAGGCAAGGCCGGGGTAGCGCAGGCCCGGCACGCCGCGGCTTTCCAGAAACTGCGCCACCGCCAGCGCGTTGGCGCAACTGCGGCTTACCCTGAGCTCCAGCGTTTCAAGGCTCTTCAGGATGAGCCAGGCATTGAACGGCGAAAGATTGGGCCCGGTATGGCGCGCAAAGGCCAGATAGACATCGTTGATCCAGGCCTCGGTGCCGCACACCGCGCCGGCCAGCACCCGCCCCTGCCCGTCCAGCAGCTTGGTGGCGGAATAGGCGACCACATCGGCCCCCAGCGCGAGCGGCTGCTGCACGATGGGCGAGGCAAAGGCGTTGTCCACCACCAGGCAGGCGCCGGCATCGTGTGCGATATCGGCAATGGCGCGCAGGTCGCAGATATCGAGCCCCGGGTTGGACGGGGTCTCCACGAAGAACGCCTTGGTGTTCGGCCGGCGCGCGCGCTCCCAGGCCTGGGTATCCCGGCCATCGACCAGCGTGGTTTCGATCCCGAAGCGCGGCAGGATGGTCTCCACCAGCACCCGGCACGAGCCGAACAGCGCACGGCCCGACACCAGATGATCGCCGGCAGACAATTGGCAGAGCAGCGACGCGGTCATCGCCGCCATGCCGGTGGCGGTGGCGCGCGCAGCCTCGGCGCCCTCGATCAGCGCGAGGCGCTGCTCCATCATCTCCACGGTAGGGTTCTGCAGCCGGCTATAGGTCATGCCCGGCCGCTCGCCGCGGAAGCGCGCGGCGGCTTCCTCCGCATTGTCATAGGTGTAGCCGGAATTGAGGAACAGCGCCTCCGAAGTTTCCCCCACTTCGGTGCGCATGGTGCCGCCGCGCACCATCTGGGTGGCGGGGCGCCAGTTGCGCGTGCGGGTCGGGTCCTGTCCGGTATGGCGTTTCATGGCTTGTGGCTTAGCGGGCCGGTGCGGCTGCGGTCAAACGGCGGCTGCGGGATTGGCGGCGATGCTCTTGTTATTTTCGGGCGGCTCATGACCGCGCACGATAAGCAGGTACATGACTGGCGTGACAATCCGGCTCAGCAGCGTGGAGGAAACCAGCCCGCCGATGATGACCCACGCCAGCGGGCCGTAGAGGCCGGAGCCCGACAGGGCCAGCGGCAGCAGCCCGCCGATGGCGGTGACCGAGGTGAGCAGAACGGGCAGAAAACGCACCTCGCCGGCGCGTTCGATGGCGGCGCGAAGCTCAAGCCCCTGCCGGCGCAGCTGGGTGGTGAAATCAACGAGCAGGATGGAGTTCTTGATCTCGATGCCGATGAGCGCGACAAAGCCGATGACGGCCGTGTAGCTGAGCGAATTGCCGGTGAGGAACAGCGCCACCAGCCCGCCGAACAGCCCGAGCGGGATGACGCCCGCCACCACCGCGGTTTCGCGGAAGCGGCCGAACTCCACCACCAGCACCCCCAATATGCCGAACACCGCGAGCGCAATGATGGGGCCCAGCCCTGAAAAACTGCGCGAGCGCGCCTCTGCCTCGCCGCCTGCAGTAATCCGGTAGCCATCAGGCAGCTTCATGCCTTCGAGCTTCGCGAACACCGCATCATTCACCCGGGCGGTGAGCGCGCCCGGCGCCACCTCGGATTGCAGCACCACCACGCGCTGCTGCGCCTCGCGGCTGATGCGCGGCGGCGCCGAATCGAGCCTGGGCGTGGCGATCTCGCGCAGCGGCACAGCGCCGGTGCCGGCCGGCACGAACACCCGGTCGAGCGCCGATACCGGCTGGCGGCCATCGAGCGGCAGCCGCACCACCACATCATAGCTGTCGCCCTCATTATCGCGGAAGCGCCCGGCTGCCTCGCCGGCCAGCGCCAGCCGGAGTACGCGGCGCGGGGCGCCCGGCGCCACGCCGAGCAGCGCCGCCTTGCCGCCGTCCAGCCCCAGCGCCAGGCGCGGCTGGTCGGTGGCGATGGGGTTGGTGACATCCCGCGTGCCGGGCGTGGCGCGCATCAGCAGCTCCGCCTCGCCGGCCAGCCGCTTCAGCACATCGAGATCGGGGCCGAATATCCGCACCAGGATGGGCGCATCGATGGGCGGGCCGTTCTGGAAGATCTTGATGCTGAACTGGGCATCGGGAAGCCGGTCCAGCCGCTCGCGCAGCCGCGCCACCAGCGCCGGGCCACGGTACTGGTCCCATTCCTTCAGCACCACGAAAACCTCGCCAAGGTTGGTGCGCTGGTCGAAGCTGCGGACATTGTAGAAAATCTGCGGGTTGCCGCGGCCGATGTTGGACAGCACCTGCTCCACCTCGGGCTCGGCCTTCAAGGCGGCCTCCACGCCGGAGACGGCGCGCTCGGTCTGGCTCATGGCTGCGCCTTCGGGGGCGGTTACGCTCACGATGAAATAGGGTGCGTCGGCCGGTGGGAACAGACTGGTGCCAATGAACGGCACCAGCGCAAAGCCCGACACCACGATGGCGGTGGCGATGCCCATTGCCCGCCACGGCCGCTCCAGCGACCAGTGCAGCAGCGGCGCATAGAAGCGCTGGATGCCGCCCTGCACCGCCTGCAAAAAGCGGTTGCCCTCCGCCGATTCCTCGCGCGGCAAAATCCGGCTGGCCAGAAACGGCACGATGGTAAGCGAAACCAGCAGCGACGCCGCCACCGTGCCGATGACCGCAACCGGCAGCGAGCGGGTGAACTTGCCCGCCCCTTCCGGCAGGAAC
>JBBQIP010000145.1:0-6481 GCA_038325045.1 Sphingomonadales bacterium | reverse complement strand
GTTCTCATCTTCGCCCTCGATCACCAGATTTTCCCCCATCGCACCGGGCACCATGCGCGCGGCAAGCGCAGGAAACTCCGCCGCCCAGGCGGGGTAATTGCCGGCGGGATAGGCGTAGACCGCTTTTTCGGGCCCGCCGTGCACACGCAGATTGCTCACCGAATCGCCCACCAGGCCGGTGGGACCAACCTCGATGGCGCCGGCAGTGGTGGTTTTGATGAAAGCCGTGCGGCCAGCCTTGGGGTGGGGGCGAACCGAACCCAGATGAACAGCGAGCAGGCGGGCAGTGGAGAGCATGGGCACGGTGTCGCAGTTTTGGCCCGAGCTAACAAGCGGCAAGGGATGCTGGGCGAAGGAGGCGAGAAGCGCCCGGGGCGAACCCGGGCGCCTCTGCGACGAGCGGCTTCCCGAAGGAAAGCAGCGACTGTTCCGGCAGTGGCCGAAACAGGAGAAGAGCGGCGCCATCATGCCCCCACGGGCGCCGCTCTCTCCAGCAGTCGGTACCGGAACTTCGCCCGGCTCTCGGCTGCAAACCCCGAACCCTGGGAGCACCACCGGTTCGATTGTGCAACTTAACGAGCGCCTTCAGGCTTGTCATCGTTTTGCCATCACCGCCGGCGCTATCTGTTGGCGGGTGTGGCCCAGTTGCAACAATCGGTGGCCGTTGCCAGCGGTGCCGCGCCATGCAAGAGCGAGCGCAAGCAATAGTTCTGGATTTTCGAAAGGGTTCACCGGTGCGTTGGTCCAGATTTTTCCTGCCTTTGTTGAAAGAGACGCCGGGCGAGGCGCAGGTGGTTTCCCACCAGTTGATGCTGCGCGCCGGGATGATTCGGCAGACCGCATCGGGCATTTATGCCTGGCTGCCGCTTGGCCTGAAGGTGCTCGCCAATATCGAGCGGATCGTGCGCGAGGAGCAGAACCGCGCCGGTGCGATCGAGGTGTTGATGCCCACCATCCAATCTGCCGAGCTGTGGCGCCAGTCCGGCCGCTACGAGGCCTATGGCCCGGAAATGCTGCGCATCCGCGACCGGCAAGACCGCGAAATGCTGTTCAGCCCGACCGCCGAGGAGCTGTTCACCACGATTTTTGCAAATGGCGTGAAGAGCTACCGCGAGCTGCCCAAGAACATCTACCAGATCCAGTGGAAGTTCCGCGATGAGATGCGGCCGCGCTTCGGGGTGCTCAGGGGCCGCGAGTTCCTGATGAAGGATGCCTATAGCTTCGACATGGATTTCGACAGCGCGCGGCACAGTTATAATCGCATGTTCATCGCGTATATGCGCACCTTCCAGCGCATGGGCCTTGAAGCCATACCCATGCAGGCCGATACCGGGCCTATCGGCGGTGATCTCAGCCATGAGTTCATCGTGCTGGCGCCGACTGGCGAGAGCGAGGTTTTCTACCATGAAAACTGGCTGCAGCCGCGCGCCACCGATGCGGTGGACGCCGATGACCGCGATGCGCTGGCCGGCTTTGTGGGCAGCCTTACCGCCGATTATGCCGCCACCGATGAAAAGCGCGACCTTGCAGCCGAGGCGGCGTGCGGAGAAGCCCTGCGCCAGTCGCGCGGTATCGAGGTGGGGCAGGTTTTCTACTTCGGCGACAAATATACCCGCGCCATGGGCGTGAGCGTGCAGGGGCCGGACGGCCAGCCGGTGGTGCCGCTGATGGGCAGCTACGGCATCGGCGTATCGCGGCTGGTAGGCGCCATCATCGAGGCGCGGCACGACGCTGCCGGCATTGTCTGGCCCGATGAAGTGGCACCGTTCAAGGTGGTGCTCATCAACCTGCGGGTCGATGATGCGGTCTGCACGGCCGCGTGCGACGGGCTGTATGCCATGCTCGGCAGTGCCGGGGTGGAGGTGCTTTATGACGACCGGGACGAGCGCGGCGGCGCCAAATTTGCAGCCGCCGACCTGATCGGCGTGCCCTGGCAGCTGGTGGTCGGCCCCAAGGGGCTGGTCGACGGGCTGGTGGAACTGAAGCGCCGTGCCACGGGCGAAAAACAGTCGCTCTCGCTGGAGGACGCCGTGGCGCAGTTGCGCGCGTGATAACCCGCTACGAGCGCATGATTGCCCGGCGCTATCTGCTGCCGGGGCGCGGCGAGGGCTTCATCTTTCTGGTCGCCTCGATCAGCCTGGTGGCGGTGGCGCTGGGCGTGGCGGCGCTGATTGCGGTGATGAGCGTGATGAACGGCTTCAGGGCCGAGCTGTTCGACCGGATGCTGGGGCTGAACGGCCATGCCGTTGTGCAGGCCTATGGCGGCAAGCTGACCGACTGGCCGGCAGTGGTGCGGGCGGCCGACAAGCTGCCCGGCGTGGTGAGCGCCACCCCGCTCATCGAGCAGCCGTTGATGGGCAGCTTCGGCGGCCGGGTGGAGGGCGTGCTGGTGCGCGGCCAGCGGATTGCCGACATCAAGAGCAACAAGGTGATGGCCGGCAATGTGGTGGCCGGTAGCCTAGACCGGCTGGTGCCGGGCTCGGGCACGGTGGCCATTGGTGCGCGGCTGGCCGAAGCGCTGGGCGCGCGGGTGGGAGACGAGATTTCGCTCATCAACCCGGCCGGCGCCTCCACGCCGTTCGGCACCGTGCCGCGCATCGTTGCCTATCGGATTGGCGCGGTCTTCGAGGTGGGCATATTCGAATATGACAAGGCGTTCGTGGTGATGCCGATTGAAGACGCGCAGCTGCTGTTGCGGCTGGGCGATGCGGTAAACATGGTCGAGCTGGTGACCACCGATGCCGATCAGGTGGGGCAGATACTCGCGCCGCTCTGGCCGGCGCTGCGCGACAAGGCGGTGATATCGGACTGGAAGACGACCAATGCGGCGCTGTTTTCGGCACTGGTGGTGGAGCGCACGGTGATGTTCTGGGTGCTGTCGATCATCATTCTGGTGGCGGTGTTCAACATCCTTTCCTCGCTCATCATGCTGGTGCGCGCGAAAACCCGCGACATCGCGATTTTGCGCACCATGGGCGCCAGCCGAAGCGCGCTGATGCGGGTGTTCATGACCGTGGGCACGCTCATCGGCGGGCTGGGCACATTGCTGGGGCTGCTGCTGGGCTTCACCATCCTCGCCTTCCGCGAATCGATTGTGGCCACGGTGGGCCGGCTGACCGGAACCAACCTGTGGGACCCCTCGGTGCGCTATCTGACCGAGCTGCCAAGCCGCACCGACCCGCTGGAGGTGGTGGGCATCGTGGTGCTGGCGCTGGTGCTCTCGTTCCTCGCCACGCTCTACCCGGCCTGGAAGGCGGCGAGCACCGATCCGGTGCAGGTGTTGCGCTATGAGTGAGCCGGTGCTCGCAGTGGAAGGGCTGACCCGCAGCTTTTCGCAGGGCGGGGTGACCATCGAGGTGCTGAACGGGGTCGACCTTACCGTTGCGGCCGGCGAGATCGTGGCGCTGCTCGGGCCATCGGGATCGGGCAAATCCACGCTGTTGCAGGCGGTCGGCCTGCTGGAGGGCGGCTTTGGCGGGCGCATCTCCATCGCCGGTGAGCGGGTTGAGGCGCTTGACAGCCGGGGCCGCACCCGGGTGCGGCGCGAGCGGCTGGGGTTTGTCTACCAGTTCCACCATCTGCTGCCGGATTTCTCCGCGCGCGAAAATGTGCTGCTGGCCGGCCTTGTGGCCGGGCGCACGGAGGCAGACGCCGGCGCCCGCGCCGATGCGCTGCTGGAGGCGCTGGGGCTGGCGGCACGGCGCGACCACCGGCCCTCGGCGCTTTCCGGCGGCGAGCAGCAGCGGGTGGCAGTGGCGCGCGCGCTCGCCAACCAGCCGCTGCTGGTGCTGGCCGATGAGCCGACCGGCAATCTGGATGAGGCGACCGCTGCCAAGGTGCTCGATGCCTTTCTGACGCTTACCCGCGAACATGGTTCGGCAGCGCTGGTAGCCACCCATAACGAGGCGCTCAGCCGGCGCATGGACCGGGTGGTCCGGCTGCACGAAGGGCGGCTGGAGCCGGTAGGCTGAACAGGCTTATCCCCAGAAAACTGGTGGCTGGCGGTGGCGGGGAGCGGCCGGTGGCGGCATAGTCCTGCCCATGCCACACGCCGGATTCGTGCCGCTTCGCCTGATGAGCGCCTATTCCATGCTGGAAGGTGCTGTGCAGCCCGAGGATCTGGCCAAGGCCTGCCGGGCCGCCGGCTTTCCGGCAGCTGCCATGGTGGACCGTGGCAACATGTTTGCGGCCATGGATTATTCGGCCGCCTGCAAGAGCGAAGGTGTGCAGCCGATCATGGCAGCGCTCCTGCCCATCGAGCGGCCCGCCGGCGAGGATGGCCGGCGGATGGTGATGGGGCTACCGATGGTCGACTGGTTGCCGGTGCTGGCGCAGGATATGGCCGGCTATGCCAATCTCGTGCAATTGGTGAGCGCGGCCCATCTGGAGGCCGAGGCAAGCGAAGGCCCGCTATTGCCGCTCTCCCGGCTCGAGGGCGCCACCGGGGGTCTGATCGCGCTGTCGGGCGGCGCCGAGGGCTGGCTCACCAGGCTCGCTGCCGATGGCCAGCCGATCGAGGAGGCGGCGGACCGGTTGCAGGCGCTGTTTCCGGAACGCTTCTATATCGAGATCAGCCGCAGCGGCGAGGAAGTGGAGGCGCGTGCCGAGCCGGCGCTGCTGGCGCTCGCAGCCGCGCGGCAGCTGCCGCTGGTGGCCACCAATCCGGTGCGGTTTCTGAAAGCGGATGGGCACGCCGCGCATGATGCGCTGCTCTGCATCGCCGATTCGAGCTATGTGGATGCGCAGGAGCGGCGCCACTCCAACCCCGAGCATTGGCTGAAGCCGGCGGATGCGATGCGGGCGCTGTTTGCCGATATTCCCGAAGCGATCGACAACACGGTTGCAGTGGCCCGGCGCTGCGCGGTGATGGCGCCTTCGCGCGCGCCGATCCTGCCCCGGCTGCCCGGCGAGGGCAGCGAGGAGGAGCGGCTGGCCGCCAGTGCCACAAGCGGCTTGCAGGTGCGGCTGGACCTGCTTGGCATGGCAGACCGCGCTGCGCACCAGAAGCAGCTGGACTTCGAGCTGGGCGTCATCGGCTCGATGGGTTTTGCCGGCTATTTCCTGATCGTGGCGGAGTTCATCGGCTGGGCCAAGGCCGAGGGGATTCCGGTGGGGCCGGGGCGCGGCTCCGGTGCCGGCTCGGTAGTAGCCTGGGCGCTGGGGATCACCGATCTCGATCCGCTGGCGCATGGCTTGCTTTTCGAGCGGTTTTTGAACCCGGACCGGGTGTCGATGCCGGATTTCGACATCGATTTCTGCGAAACCCGGCGCGACGAGGTGATCCGCCATGTGCAGACGGTGTATGGCCGCGAGCAGGTGGCGCAGATCATCACCTTCGGCAAGATGAAGGCGCGCGCGGTGCTGAAGGATGTGGGCCGGGTGCTGCAGATGCCCTATGGCCAGACCGACAGGCTGGCCAAGCTCATCCCCAACCACCCGACCGACCCCTGGACGCTGAGCCGCGCACTGGGGCTGGCGCGCGACAAGAAGGGCGATCTGCTGCCCGGCGTTCCCGAAGTTATTGCCGAGCGCAAGCGCGACCCCAAGGTGGCGCGGCTGATCGAGATTGCGCTGCAGCTGGAGGGGCTACCGCGCCACGCCTCCACCCATGCTGCCGGCGTGGTGATAGGCGACCGGCCGCTGGCCGAGCTTGTGCCCATGTACCGCGACCCGCGCTCGGACATTCCGGTTACCCAGTTCGAGATGAAGGCGGTGGAAAAGGCCGGCCTGGTCAAGTTCGACTTTCTGGGGTTGAAGACGCTTTCGGTGCTGGCCCGCGCCGCAGAGCTGCTGCACGACAGCGGCCGGCAGGTGGACTGGATCGCGTTGCCGACCGACGATGTGGCGACCTATCGGTTGATCGCTGAAGGTGACACGGTGGGCGTGTTCCAGTTCGAAAGCGAGGGCATGCGCCGCGCGCTGTCGCAGGTCCGGCCGGATTGTTTTGCCGATATCATCGCGCTCGGTGCGCTCTACCGGCCGGGGCCGATGAGCAATATCCCGAGCTATGCGCTGCGCAAGGCCGGGCGCGAGGCGGTCGAGCTGCTGCACCCGATGATGGAACCTATCCTGAAGGAAACCAACGGGATCATCGTCTATCAGGAGCAGGTGATGCAGATTGCCCGCGAGCTGGCGGGCTATAGCCTTGGGGAGGCGGACCTGCTGCGCCGTGCCATGGGCAAGAAGATCCAGGCCGAGATGGTGGCGCAAAAGGCGCGCTTTGTGGAAGGTGCCGGCGCAAACAGCATCGACGAGACCACTGCTACTGCGATTTTCGAGCTGGTGCTGGCGTTTGCCAACTATGGCTTCAACAAGAGCCATGCGGCCGCCTATGCGCTTTTGAGCTACCAGACCGCTTGGGCCAAGACCCACCACCGCGCCGAATTTTATGCCGCCTCCATGGCCTTTGATATCGACAGCAGCGAGCGGCTGGCGGTGTTTGTGGAGGATGGCCGCCGCGCCGGCACCAGTGTGCTGCCGC